>JBARAE010000338.1:0-4986 GCA_049791715.1 Micromonospora sp. | reverse complement strand
GCGCTGGTCGCCGCCGCCCGGACGGCCGCCGCCGCACCCGGGGCGGGGCCCGCCGTGGACCGGCTCTTCGCCGACCTGGCGGCGTGCGGCACGCTGACCTTCGCCCACCGGGTACGCCTGCTCGTCGCGCGTCGGGTCACCACCCCGGCGGAGCTGTCCGCCGCCGAGGCGGCGGTGGCCGCGGTCGACGAGGACCGGGCCGAGCTGCGGCTGTCGGTGAAGGAGCGGGACGACTTCTTCACCACGTTCCTCGTCAGCACCTGGTCGCCGTACGTCACCCGGGCAGCGGCCAGGATGGGGCTGACCCCGACCGCGGTCACCATGATCTCGGTGCTCTTCGCGGTGGCCGCCGCGGTGCTCTTCGGCGTCGGCGGCCGGCCCGCGTTGGTCGCCGGGGCGGTCCTGCTCTACCTCGGCTTCGTGCTGGACTGCGTGGACGGTCAACTGGCCCGCTACACCCGGCAGTTCGGCGCCTGGGGCGGCTGGCTGGACACGATGGCCGACCGGGCCAAGGAGTACCTGGTGTACGCCGGGCTCGGCTACGGCGCGACGCACGCGGGCTTCCGGTACGGCTGGGCCCTCGCCATCGCCGCGATGACCCTTCAGACCGTCCGGCACATGACCGACACCTGGTACGGCGTCCTGCACGACGAGGCCGCCCGACGGCCTCAACCGACGACCGGAGGGGCCGGCGGCATCGGTGGCAGGCTGAACGCCGCCTCGACGAGGGTGCAGGCGGACACCGGCTCGGTGTCGTACTGGTTGAAGCGGACGGTGGTCTTCCCGATCGGCGAGCGGTGGGCGCTGGTCGCGCTGACCGTGGCGCTGTTCAGTCCGCTGGTCGCACTCTGCGCGGTGCTGGTGTGGGGGACGCTGGCGTTCGCGTACACCGGGGCCCTGCGGACGCTGCGCGCCCGGTGGATGCGGGTGCCGGTGCTGACCACGGTCGACACCTCCCTGCACCGGGACGACGGACCGCTGGTCCGCTGGCTGCCGCCGGTGCGCCGGCCGGGTCCGCTGCCGCTGGCGGTGTTCGGCGCGCTGGGCGCCGCGGTGCTGCTGCTCGTGGGGCTGGTACGGGTACACGCCGACGAGGCGGTGCCGCGCTGGGCGGTGCCGCTGGCGCTGCTGGTGCTGCTCGTCGCCGGGCTGGGGGCGCGGGCGGCGCACGACGGGCCGTTGGACTGGCTGGTGCCGGCCGCGCTGCGGGCAGCGGAGTACCTGTTCGCGATCGCGGTCGGCGTCGCGGGCGAGGTACCGCCGTGGCTGATCTTCGGGTACGTCTTCGTGCTCACCCTGCACCATTACGACCTCACGGCCCGGCTGGAGAAGCGGCAGGTCGCGCCGCCGCTGCACGCCGCCACGTTGGGCTGGGACGGGCGGTCCGCGCTCCTGACGCTGGCGTCATTCGCCAGAATCGCGAGTGTCGGTCTGCTTACACTCGGTACGTACCTTCTCGTGGCTTTCGCGGTGAGCGTGGTCCTGGCCTGGGTGATCCTGCCGGCGCGCGCCCGGCGGACGCCCGCCCCGGTGGGCGGAGGTGACCGCCTGTCGGGCTGACGGAGGGCCAGCCGGATGACACTGATCAGCTTCGTCGTACCGGCCTTCCGGGTGCAGGGCTACCTGCGCGAATGCCTCGACTCGATCCTCCGGCAGCCGTTCGGCGATCTGGAGGTGATCGGCGTTGACGACGCCTCGCCGGACGGCAGCGGCGAGATCCTCACCGAGTACGCGGCCCGCGACCCCCGGGTCCGCGTGATACGCCTGGCGGAGAACGTCGGGCTCGGTCCCGCCCGCAACATCGGGCTGGACCGGGCCGTCGGCGAGTACGTCTGGTTCGTCGACGGCGACGACTGGCTGGTTTCGGGCTGCCTGTCCCACGTCGCCGACCGGCTCCGTGCCGCCCGCCCCGACGTGCTGATCGTCGACCACGTGCGGGCGCACTGGAACTACGTCGGCACCCGCAGCGCGATGGCCGAAGTGTTCCCGGAGCCGCCCGGCGAGGCGACGTTCCGGCTGCGGGACCGGCCGGAGACGCTGCGGCTGCTGCACACCGCGTGGAACCGGTTGGTCCGCCGGCGGTTCCTGGTCGACCAGGGGCTGCGCTTCCCGCCCGGCTGGTACGAGGACGTGCCGTTCAGCTACCCCGTCCTGATGGCCGCCGAGCGGATCGGCGTCCTGGACCGGATCTGCCTCAACTACCGGCAGCGGCGGACCGGGGCGATCACCCGGACCCGGGGTGACCGGCACTTCGAGGTCTTCACCCAGTGGCACCGGGTCTTCCGGCTGATGGACGGGTGGGGGCCGGAGGTCCAGGAGCTGCGGCCGGCCGTCTTCGAGCGGATGATCTGGCACTACCTGACCGTGCTCGGCAACGGCGCGCGGATCGCCCCCGAGCTGCGGCCCGCCTTCTTCGCGCAGATCCACACCGACTACCTCCGCTTCCGGCCGCCGGGTGGGTATCTCGTCCCTGCCGGCATCGACGGAGTGAAGCACCGACTGGTCGCGGCCGGGCGATGGCACACCTTCAGTGTGCTGCGCACCGCCAACCGCGCCGGCGACACGGCCCGCCGCTCGGTACGCCACGCCCGGCGGCGGGTGCTGCCGGTGGCCGGGTGGACCGCCCGGGTGGCCCGGGAGGCGGTGCTGCACGAGTACTACCTGTCGGAGCTGCGCCGGCCGATCGACCCGGAGCTCGCCGTGTACGCGGCGTACTGGTACCGCGGGTACGCCTGCAACCCGGCCGCCGTCCACGCCGCCGCCCGGCGGCTCGCGCCGCAGGTGCGGGGGGTGTGGATCGTCCGCCGAGACCGGGTCGACACCCTGCCGCCCGGGGTGGAGTACGTCGTGGCCGGTACGCCGGCCTACTACCGGGCCCTGGCCCGGGCCCGCTGGCTGATCAACAACGTGAACTTTCCCGACTTCGTCCGCAAGCGGCCGGGCTCGGTGCACCTGCAGACGCACCACGGCACCCCGGTGAAGGTGATGGGACTGGATCAGCAGCGGTACCCGATCGGCGCGATGGGGATGGACTTCGTCAAGCTGCTGCGGCGGGTGGACCGCTGGGACTACAGCGTCACCTCGAACAGCTTCTCCACGCAGATGTGGGAGCGGGCCTATCCGGCCGCGTACGAGACGCTGGAGGTCGGCTACCCGCGCAACGACCGGCTGGCGCTGGCGACCTCGGACGAGGTGCACAAGATCCGTGCGGAGCTGGGCGTCGGCCCGGACGAGCAGGTCGTCCTCTACGCGCCGACGCACCGGGAGCACCTGCCCGGCTGGCGGCCACCGTTCGAGCCGGAACGGCTGCTGGACGTGCTGGGGCCGTCGGGCCGGCTGATGATGCGCAGTCACTACTTCGACGACCGGGAGCGGCGTCCCCGGGGACCGGCGGCGGGACGGCTGCTCGACGTCAGCGCCCACGACCGGGTGGAGGACCTGTACCTTGCGGCCGACGTGCTCGTCACCGACTACTCGTCGGCGATGTTCGACTACGGCGTCCTGGACCGGCCGATCGTCGTGTACGCCCCGGACTGGGAGGCGTACCGGTTGGCCCGGGGCGTCTACTTCGACCTGCTGGCGGAGCCGCCGGGCGCGGTCGCGCAGGACTTCCCCGCACTGCTCGACCTGTTCCGTTCCGGCGCGGTGCGGGCGCCGGCCGCCGAGGAGGCCCGGCAACGGTTCCGGGCCCGGTTCTGCGCCCTGGACGACGGTCACGCCGCCGAGCGGGTGGTCCGCCGGGTCTTCCTCGGCGAGCCGGCCTGACCCGGCCACCGGCGGCGCGGTCAGCCATCGTCACCGACCGATGCTGCGTAATAGATCGGTCACGAATCGAACATGGCACGTTTACCCGATGTGCGAATCGAATGACGGTGGTCACAGTCATTGCCGGGTTCAGCCGACGAGCTGGGGGAGGAGACGGTGACCACCGTCGCGCTCAAGGATGTCACCAAGGTGTTCCAGGACGGGACACTCGCGGTCGACACCGTCAATCTGGACGTCAACGACGGCGAGTTCATGGTGCTGCTCGGCCCGTCGGGCTGCGGCAAGTCCACGGTGCTCCGGATGGTGGCCGGGCTGGAGGACCCGTCCTCGGGCGCGGTCATGCTCGACGGTGAGCTGGCCAACGACCTGCCGCCCCGGGAGCGGAAGATCGCCATGGTGTTCCAGGACTTCGCGCTCTACCCGCAGATGACGGTGGGGGACAACATCGGCTTCCCGTTGCGGCTGGCCGGCGTGGAACCCGCCCCGCGCGGCGAGCGGATCACCGACGTGGCGAGCGCGCTGGGCATCGGTGACGTGCTCGGGCGCAAGCCGAGCCAGCTCTCCGGAGGCCAGCGGCAGCGGGTGGCGATGGGGCGGGCGATAGTCCGCCGGCCCGGGCTGTTCCTGATGGACGAACCGCTTTCCAACCTGGACAGCGGGCTCCGGGCCGAGCTGCGCGCGGAGATCTCCGGCCTGACCCGCGAGCTGGGCGTCACCACCATCTACGTGACCCACGACCAGGCCGAGGCGCTCACCATGGCCGACCGGGTGGCCATCATGCGCAAGGGCGTGCTCCAGGACGTGGGCACCCCCACCCAGGTGTACGGCCGCCCGGCCACCCTCTACGTCGCCGCGTTCCTCGGCAGCCCCCGGATGAACCTGCTGGAGGCGTCGGTCTACGTCCACCTCGACCGGTACGTGGCGCTCAGCCTCGGCGAGCAGTCGCTCTACCTGCCCTGGGACGACATCCGCAGCCGGGCGGTGGCGCACTACCACGGCGAGCGGATCGTGGTCGGGATGCGGGCCGAGGCGCTGACCCCGGTCGCCCCGGACACCGCGGGCGACGTGCTCCAGGGGCGGATCCGCTACCTGGAGCACCACGGGCACGAGTCGCTCGCCTTCCTGGACATCGGCGCCACCGCGATCGTGGTGGACGAGATGGGTGGGCCGGTGGAGACCGCCGCCGACGGGCAGCGCGGGCTGCGCCGGTTCGGCCAGGTC
>JBARAE010000337.1:0-3333 GCA_049791715.1 Micromonospora sp. | reverse complement strand
CACATCTGCTCGCGCAGCGTGCCGATCAGGTCGGCATCCTCGGCGAACCGCTCGATGAGGATGGCCCGGGCGCCCTCCAGCGCGGCGGCCGGGTCGGCGACGCCCTTCTCCCCGTCGACGAACCCGGCGGCCACCGCCTTCGGGTCCTGCGACGGGTCGGCCAGCAGCATGTCGGCGAGGGGCTCCAGCCCGGCCTCCCGGGCGATCTGCGCCCTGGTCCGCCGCTTCGGCTTGTACGGCAGGTAGATGTCCTCCAGCCGGGACTTCGAGTCGGCCGCCATGATCTGCGCTTCCAGGGCCTCGTCGAGCTTGCCCTGGCTGCGGATCGACTCGAGCACCGCGGCGCGCCGCTCGTCCAGCTCCCGCAGGTAGCGCAGCCGCTCCTCGAGGGTGCGCAGCTGCGCGTCGTCGAGCAGGCCGGTGGCCTCCTTGCGGTAGCGGGCGATGAACGGCACGGTGGCGCCGCCGTCGAGCAGCTCCACGGCCGCCCGTACCTGCCGTTCGGCGACGCCGAGCTCGTCGGCGATCCGCTGGTGCACAGACTGGGTCACGTTCTGATCCGCCTTCTCGGGTGGGTTCCGCCCTGCATTGTGCCGGTCGCTCCCGGGCCGGGCCGCGCCGCACCCGCCGGCCCATCCGGCACACCCGCCCCACCGGTACGCGGATGCGTCGCCACCGCCGGCACGCTGCGCTAGCGTGGCGATCATGGAACCACCTGCCGATCCGCGGGCACGGCGGCTCTTCGGCGGCAGCGCCCGGGCCCTCGGTGACCTGGCCGTGAGCCCGTTCCGGGCCGACCGGGACCGCATCGTGGCCTCGCCCTTCTTCGCCCGGCTGAACGGGGTGACCCAGGTGGTCAGCCCGGGCGGCTCGGGCCTGCTGGTGCACAACCGGCTCACCCACAGCCTCAAGGTGGCGCAGGTGGCCCGGGCGGTCGCCGAGCGGCTCACCGCCGACGACGAGTACCGGCCGCTGCTGGAGAAGTTGGGCGGCTGCGACCCGGACGTGGTGGAGGCCGCCGCGCTCGCCCACGACCTCGGTCATCCGCCCTTCGGGCACCTGGGGGAGCGGGTGCTGGACCGGTTGGCCCGCCAGCGGCTCGGCCTGGCCGACGGCTTCGAGGGCAACGCGCAGTCGTACCGGATCGTGACCAGCACCGAGATCCGCGGGGCGGCGACCACCGGCCTGGACCTCACCGCCGCGGTGCGGGCGGCGATGCTGAAGTACCCGTGGACCCGGCTGGACCACCCGGACCCGCATCCCCGCCACCTCGACCCGGCGCCCCGCGGGGCCGCGGCGCCACCGGACGAGCCGGAGAGCGGGTCGTCGAAGTTCGGCGCGTACCGGACCGAGGTGGACGACCTGCGGCAGGCCCGCGAGCCGTTCGCCGGGCGGATCCCGGACTGGCAGCAGACCGTCGAGGCGTCGATCATGGACACCGCCGACGACATCGCGTACGCGATCCACGACGTGGAGGACTTCTACCGGGTCGGGGTGCTGCAGCAGGGGACGGTGGCCGCCGAGCTGATGGCCTGGCAGCGCGAGAGCGGGCACTTCCGGGCGATCACCGAGCCCGCGTTGGCCGCCGCCGCCCGCCGGCCTGGTGCCGCGATCGAGCGGCTGCGCCGGCAACTGCACCGCAAGGACGCCTGGATCGCCGACGACGACGCGTTCGCCGCCGCCGTGGAGCACGTCCGGGAGGAGCTGGTGGAGGGGCTGCTCGCGCTTCCCTTCGACGGGTCGATCGAGGCGGAGCAGTACGTGGCCCGCTTCTCCGCCCGCTGGTCCACCCGGTTCGTCGACTCGATCACGGTCAGCCCGGAGCCGGACGTCCGCTCCGGTCACGTGCTGCTGACCAAGGCGCAGTGGCACGAGGTGCAGGTGCTGAAGTTCGTCCACCACCGGTTCGTGCTGGCCCGGCCGGACCTGGCGCTGCACCAGCGGGGTCAGGCCCGCCTGCTCGGCACCCTGGTCGAGGCGCTCTGGGAGTGGCTGCTCGACCCGGAGGAGGAGTCCCGCCTGCCTCGCCGGCTGCACGACCTGGTGGAGCTGGCCGAGGCGGAGCTGCACCCGCGTACCCCGGACCGGATCGGCAGGGCCCGGGGGCGGGCGATCATCGACTTCGTCGCGCAGCTCACCGACGGTCAGGCGGTGGCGATGCTGGACTCCCTCTCCGGCCGCTCCGGCGCCCTCTGGACGGACGCCTTCGTGCTCTGAGCGGTGTCAGCAGGGGCCCCCTGTACAACGCCAGGCGTTAACAGGGGGCCCTTCCTTACACCTCAGGCCACTGCCTCCCACCAGCCGTCCACCGGCGGCGGGTCGTCCACCACCACCCGCTCGCCCGGGCGCGGCACGGCCAGCCGGACGTCCCGGGCCTTGGCCTCCACCCAGAGCCGGTTCACCGGCTCCGCCCAGTCGTGCAGGGCCAGGTTGAACGTGGCCCAGTGCACCGGGATGAACAGCCCGCCGCGCAGGTCGAGGTGGGCGGCGATCGCCTCCTCCGGAAACATGTGGATGCTCGGCCAGGCCCGGTCGTACGCGCCGATCTGCATCAGCGTCACGTCGAACGGCCCGTGCTCGGCGCCGATCTGCGCGTACCCGTCGAAGTAGCCCGAGTCCCCGGTGTAGAAGACCTTGCGGTGCGCCCCGGCCACCACCCACGAACTCCACAGCGTCCCGTCGCGGCGCAGCCCCCGGCCGGAGAAGTGCTGGGCGGCGGTGCAGGTGATGGTCAGCCCGTCGATCCGGTGGCTCTCCGACCAGTCCAGCTCGACGATCCGGTCCTCCGGCACGCCCCAGCGGTCCAGGTGGGCGCCGACGCCCAGCGGGACGAGGAACGGGGCCGACTGGTGGGCCACCAGCCCGCGTACCGTCTCCATGTCCAGGTGGTCGTAGTGGTCGTGGGAGATGAGGATCGCGTCCACCGGCGGCAACTCCTCCAGGCGGACCGGCGGTTCGTGGATCCGGCGCGGGCCGATGGCCGCCGAGGGGGAGCAGCGTTCGCTCCACACCGGGTCGACGAGCACCCGCCGCCCCTCGATCTCGATCAGCGCCGAGGCGTGGCCGTACCAGACGACGCTCAGCTCACGGTCGGTGTCCGAGGTGGCGGCGGACGGCCGCAGCAGCGGCACGGCGCTGGTCGGCCGCCGCTTCTGCTTGCCGAAGATCAGCTCCTTGAGCAGGTTCCGGCCCGGGTCGGCGACCATCGTCCGGGTGCTCTCCGGGTTGTGGAAGGTGCCGTCGCGGAACCGGGGCGACCGCGCCGCCCGTTCCGCCCGGGCTCCGGTCAGCCGGCCGCCGAGCTGAGCCGGCACGTCCCGGCCCGCCCAGGCC
>JBARAE010000336.1:0-2034 GCA_049791715.1 Micromonospora sp. | reverse complement strand
TTGTAACGACCCGGGTCGGTGGCGCATTCCGCCGGAACCGGGGGTCCGTCGTGGCGCGGGAGCGCCGTGGGTATGCCATGTTCAACGACCCGGGGGTGGGCATGATTCCGCCGTCGGGGTGGCCCCGACCACGGGACGGCGAGCCCACAACCGGACACACGACGCGAGGCGATCGGAGATCCGCGACATCCGGGACACCCGATGGGTGCGGTCCCATCGCGCAGATTCACGGAAAGAGTGGCCTCCCGGCGTCCAGATGCCACTCTTTCCGTGTAAGTGCGGGGAAGCCCGCCGCGGCCCCCCGGCGCCATGCCGCCAGTCAGAGGCGGCCGAGGCGGCCGCGCGCGACGGTCACCCGGCGTCGGCCGCTCCCGCGGGCTGGGCGGTTTCGCTGTCGTGGGGACGCGTCGGTGCCGGGATCCGGTTTCTCACCGCGGGGGCGGGCCGATCCGGCGTAGCAGGCACGGTGGGCCAGGGGATCTCCGGCGAGGCGTGGAAGGCGATGCCGGCGGTCGTCCAGCGCGGGCCGTGCCCGGCCAGCCGGTCCCGGAACGCGGCCCAGTCGTGGGTGATCCGGGGCGACCAGCCCAGCTCGGCGATGGCGGGCAGCCGGGGCAGCAGCATGAACTCGACCTCGGCCAGCGAGGTCACCGACTCGGTCCAGAGCGGCGCCTCGACGCCCAGCACCGCCTCCACCGGTACGCCGGTCACGTGGGCTGCCGGGTCCCAGTCGTACGCGGTCCGGACGTCGATCAGCCCGGCCCAGTCGTGCCCGATCGGGGTGTCCGGGGCGTACTTCATGTCGAGGTAGGCCCGGTTGCCGGGGGAGAGGATGAGGCGGGCGCCCCGGCGTACCGCGTCGGCCACCACCGGGTCGTTGCCGTCGGTGCCCCACCACTGGAGCACCCGCCCGTCGACGTGCGCGGCCGGGGCGAGCTGGTGCCAGCCGACCGCGGTCTTCCCGGTGCCGGCCACGATCCGCTGGGCTCGCTCGACGAACCCGGTGTACGCCGCGCCCTTCACCTTGAACGCCTCGTCGCCGCCGATGTGCAGCCACGGCCCGGGGGTGAGCGCGGCGACCTCGCCGAGCACGTCGGCGACGAAGTCGTACGTCCGCTCGTCGGCCGGGTCGACGTAGCTGAAGCCGACCTCCGTGCCCGTGTACGGCGGCGGCGCGATCCTGTCCGGCGCCAGCTCGGGGTACGCGGTCAGTGCGGCGTTGGTGTGGCCGGGCAGGTCGATCTCGGGCACCACGGTGATGTGCCGGCGGGCGGCGTACCGGACGATACGGCGGTAGTCGGCAGCGGTGTAGAAGCCGCCGGAACCGCCGCCCACCTCGGTCGTCCCGCCGACCGTTGCCAGCCGGGGCCAGGAGTCCACGGCGATCCGCCAGCCCTGGTCGTCGGTGAGGTGCAGGTGCAGGTGGTTCAGCTTGTACCGGGCCAGGTGGTCGATCACCCGCAGCACGTCGGGGACGGCGAAGAAGTGCCGCGCCACGTCGAGCATCGCGCCCCGATAGGGGAACCTGGGCCGGTCGACGATCACCCCGCCGGGCACCGCCCAGCGTTCGGCCACCGGCGTCGGGCTCTCGATCGCCGCCGGCAGGAGCTGCCGCAGGGTCTGCACGCCGTGGAAGAGCCCGGTCGCTGTGGCCGCGCTGATCCGTACGCCGTCGGCCGTCACATCCAGGCGGTAGCCCTCCGCTTCGAGGGCGTCGACCGTCACCTCCCGTGCAGCGGGCGCGGCGGCGGGGGCGGTCACGGGCGTGGGCGTGGTGCCGGCGAGGGTGAGGACGAGGCCGCCGGCGGGCTCCGGCCCGGCCGTCTCGGTGACCGGCAGCGGGTAGCCGGTGGCCGGCCGGAGCAGGTCGGCGAGCTGCTCGGCCACGTCCCGGGCGGCGGGGAAGGGGCTGACCCGCAGGGCCGCGTCGGCGGGGAGGACGAAGTCGGCCGTCGGGTCCGGGTCGACCCGTTCCGGGGCCGGCACGACGTCGCCCAGCCGGACCGGGGCCGGCGGGGCGAGCAGGTCGCCGGC
>JBARAE010000335.1:0-1793 GCA_049791715.1 Micromonospora sp. | reverse complement strand
GCTCCTCGACCTTCGGCTCCTGCTCGACCGTCGGCTGCTCGACCTTCGGCTCCTGCTCGACCGTCGCTGGATGCTCGGCCTTCGGCTGCTCCTCGACCTTTGGCTGCTGCTCGACCGTCGCTGGCTCCTCGACCGTCGCTGGCTGCTCGGCCTTTGGCTGCTCAGCCTTCTTCGGCTCCTCGAGCAGCTCGCGCTCCCACTCGGCCATCGGCTCGTCGGCGGCGACAACACCCGGCTCAGGCTTCTCGTCGGTACCGCGGCGACGGCCGGAGCGGGCGATCAGGCCGTCAGCGACGGCGGCGGCAACGACCCGGGTCAGCAGCTCGGCCGAGCGGATCGCGTCGTCGTTGCCCGGGATCGGAAAGTCGACCTCGTCGGGGTCGCAGTTGGTGTCCAGCACCGCGATCACCGGGATGCCCAGCTTGCGGGCCTCGTCGACGGCGATGTGCTCCTTCTTGGTGTCGACCACCCAGATCGCGGCCGGGATCTTCTGCATGTCCCGCAGGCCACCCAGGGTGCGGGTGAGCTTGATCTTCTCGCGGGAGAGCTGCAGGGTCTCCTTCTTGGTGTACCCGGCGGCGGTGCCGCTGAGATCACCGAGTGCCTCCAACTCCTTCATCCGCTGCAGCCGCTTGTAGACCGTCTGGAAGTTGGTCAGCATGCCACCGAGCCAACGGTGGTTGACGTACGGCTGGCCAACCCGGGTCGCCTGTTCGGAGATCGCCTCCTGGGCCTGCTTCTTGGTGCCGACGAAGAGGATGCTGCCGCCCTCGGCGACGGTCCCGCGCACAAACTCGAAGGCCTTCTCGATGTAGTCGAGGGTCTGACGCAAATCGATGATGTAGATGCCGTTGCGCTCGGTCATGATGAAGCGCTTCATCTTCGGGTTCCAGCGCCGGGTCTGGTGCCCGAAGTGGACACCGCTCTCCAGCAGCTGACGCATGGTCACGACGGCCATGGTGGGGTACTCCTTGGTGATCCCTGGTTGTCCCGCCCGGCCGGCGGCCGAGCGTCCTGGCGCCCGGTCGCCGGCCGTGACGGGCCCGACATGATCGGGACCAGGGAGGCCGTCGCCCCACGAGCAAACCGTGGAGAGGGCGCGCGAGGTCGACCGCGCGAGGCGGTCGCCAGTCGACCAGTGTACGCCCCTTCTCCGCCCGCCAGCCCCCGGGTGCGGTTGCGCCCCTTCTCACCACTTTTCGGGTGAACGACCGGCGTGGTCCCCGCCCGACCGCCGGCGGCCCGGCGATCAGCCGGCGGCGAGCGCGGGGCGGCGGGGCCCGGTGGTCACCCGGCGGGGAGCGCGGCGGTTTCGGGCCCGGCGATCAGCCAGCGGCGAGCGCGGGGGCGGCGATCAGCCGGCGGCGAGCGCGGCGGCGACGAAGAGCACCAGTCCCACGGTCAGGTAGGCCGTCGGGGGCCGGAGCCAACCGCGGCTGCCGTCGGCGAGAGCCAGTCCGCCGGTGCGCAGCCCGTACAGGCCGGCGGCGAAGATCGGCAGCCCGGCGACCAGGAAGGTGCCCACCACCACGTGGGACGCGGAAACCGGGTCACCGACCATGCCGTGCAGGAGCACCCGCAGCGCGGGGATCTCGAAGACGAGCACCAGCACCGCCAGGATCACCGCGAGCGCGGGCCGCCGGGTCCGGTACACCCCGTCACCCGCGGGTGGGACGTCCAGGCGGGGTGCCACGGACGGCATGGGCCCCGTCGGCATCTCCAGCGGGTGCGGCGCCGGCCCGCCCGGCTGGTCCATCGGGTTCGGCGCCGCCGGGGCGGCGACGGCGTGGGTC
>JBARAE010000334.1:0-3031 GCA_049791715.1 Micromonospora sp. | reverse complement strand
CGTCGTGAGATCCCGCACGAACACCGCGACATGCGCCCGGTTCGCGGTGACCGGGTCCACGCCGTCCCGCTCGCACAGCACCAGAAACTCGGCCAGCCCACGAGCGTAGGCATCGATCGTTCGAGGTGCCCGCCCCAGATCAGCCCACACCCGCAACCAGCCAACCGCCCGCTCGTGCCGAGCCAGCACCGGCCACTTCTCCTCCAGCACCACCATGCCGCCCAACAGATCTCCTCAGTCCGTGGTCATACCGCAGGCAGACGATCTTCCCTGCGGTCAGATTCCACGTAACTAACGCGGATTCTCGCGCAGCTCTTTGAGACCACCCATGAAGGGCGGGCTCAAGGGGTGTGTTGAGGCGGTGGCGTTTCTGACCTGCCGGTTGTGCGGACGCGGTGTCGCGGCGGGGACCTCGGCTGGAGCTGGAACAGCTGTAGGAAACAGCATGATCGTTTGTGGACTGTCGCCGTAGGGTGAGGCTTCCTGTCCGCACGAGGGGTGTCAGCGAGCTGTGCAGACCGGGGTTGATCAGGTCTTATCCGTCGAGGTTGTTCGTGATCAGTTGACTACAGATTCTCGGTCAGATCTGATATCGAGATGGTTCATACAGCTGATGGCACCCCCATCAGAGCGGGCGGGGAGTACTTCCTGTCCCCGTCGCGCCCGCAGCAGCGGCAGTATGAGGCGCTGCGCGCCTATCTGGTGGAGGGTATCGGCCGTGATGAAGCAGCAGCCCGGTTCGGCTACACCCCGGCAACGATGGCGTCCCTCGTGCGGGACTTCCGCGCCGGGCAGGTGGACTTCTTCGGCCCACGCGCTCTGGCCCGGCGGCGCTCCCCGGCCAAGGAACGCGCCCGAGCCCGGATCGTGGAACTGCGCCAAGCCGGCCATTCGGCCATCGAAATCTCCGCGGCGCTCAAGGCCGAGGGCATGGCGCTCAACCGCACCGGTGTCGCCGAAGTCCTCGCGGAGGAAGGCTTCGAGCGTCTGAGCACCCGCCCGTTCCGCGAGCGGGTCCTGCCCCGACGCGGCGAGCTGCCCCGCGCGCAGGTCCTTGCCTTCGATGCGCTGGCGCCGGTCTGCGACACCGTGTCGGGCGGGCTGCTGCTGGCCATCCCGGACCTGGTCGCCCTCGACCTGCCCGCCCTGGTGCGCGCCGCCGGCTACGCGGGCACCCGGGCCATCCCCGCGACCAGCTACGTCCTGTCGTTGCTGGCGCTCAAACTGGTCGGGATCCGCCGGGTCTCCCACGTCGACGACCTCGCCGCCGACCCCGGCGCGGGCCTGTTCGCCGGGCTCACCGCGCTGCCCAAGGCCACCGCGCTGAGCACCTACTCCTACCGGGGACACCACCAGCAGCAACGCAGGTTCCTGACCGCCCTGGACTCCTCGATGATCAAAGCCGGGCTCACCACACCCGGCGAGGCGATCTTCGACCTGGACTTCCACGCCATCATGCACTGGGGCACCGACCCGGCGCTGGAGAAACACTACGTCCCCACCCGCTCACAGCGCTCCCGCTCCATGCTGACCTTCTTCGCCCAGGACAGCGCCACCCACAACCTGGTCTACGCCAACGCCGACCTGTCCCAGGCAGCGCAGAACCGCGAAGTGATCGCGTTCTGCGACCATTGGCGCCAGGCCACCGGGACGGACCCGCACATGCTGGTCATGGACCAGAAAGTCACCACCCAGCCGATCCTGGGCGAGCTCGACGAACGCGGCATCAAGTTCCTGACCCTGCGGATGCGCTCTACCGCACTGATCCGCCAGATCGAAGCGCTGCCCAAAGACGCGTGGAAAACCGTTGCCTTGGACCGCGAAGGCAAGTACCGCCGGCCCAAGGTCGCCGAACAAACCGAGGTCGCCCTGTCGAACTACCCCGGGACCGTGCGCCAACTCATCGTCACCGGACTGGGCCGCGAAGCGCCTACCGTGATCATCACCAACGACTACGACACATCAACGAAGAAACTCATCGAGCGCTACGCCCGGCGCATGTGCATCGAGCAACGCCTGGCCGAGTCGATCCGCGCGTTCCACCTCGACGCGCTGGCCGGCGCGGTCAACCTGAACATCGACCTCGACGTCGTGCTCTCCGTCCTGGCCGGCGCCGCCTGCGCTGCGCTACGCAGACGCCTGCCCGGCTACGCCACCGCCACGCCCGACACCCTGCAACGCAGATTCATCGAAACCAGCGGAAAGATCATCAACAACGGAGACCGCATCACCGTCCGCCTCGACCGACGCACCTACTCACCCGTCCTGCGCCAATCCGACATCCCCGAAGCCACCACCGTTCCATGGTGGGGCAACCGTGAACTCCGCTTCGAGTACACCTAACCCCCTCAATCCCGCCCGGTCCGACGGGGGTCTCCAAGAGCTGCGCGAGAATCCGCGTTAGCCAACGAAGGGGTGGTGACCCTCTCCGGAGACGTGGCCAGCCTGCCCCAGCGGCACGCGGCGAAGCGGGCGGCACTGCGGGTGTGGGGCGTCAAGGCCGTCGCCGACGACATGGTGGTACGCGACCCGGGCGCGTCCGGCCCGAAGGACGCCGACCTCGCCGAGGCGGCCAAGCAGATGCTCAACTGGGCGGTCGACGTACCCTTCGACGCGGTCAAGGCCGGTGTCCGCGACCACGCGATCACCCTGTCCGGTACGGTCAGCTGGCAGTACCAGCGTGAGGCGGCGGCCCGCGCGGTCATGTACATCCGCGGCGTCACCGCCGTCACCAACACCATCTCGCTGACCTCGACCGCGCCGGTGTCCGAGGTGAAGACCGAGATCAAGGCCGCTATTCTGCGCAATGCCCAGCTCGACTCCCGCGAGATCACCGTTGACGTCAACGCCGGCGAAGTGACGCTACGCGGAACCGTCCGGTCGTGGGCCGAGCGCCGCCAGGCCGAGTACGTGGCATGGTCAGCCACCGGCGTGACCAGCGTGACGAACGATCTCGCCGTCACCTCCTGAGCCCCATGCACCTACCGCCGCGGGCGGCACGATAGCTGATGTATTCGGATGGGTCGGTCGA
>JBARAE010000333.1:0-5553 GCA_049791715.1 Micromonospora sp. | reverse complement strand
GTACAGCGGGTGGTTCTTGTCGTACTGGTCGCTGGCGTGGGTACGGGTGGTGCCGATCAGGTCGTCGTCGAGGTAGTCGGGCACCTGGCTGGCGAACATGTCCTGCCGGGCGTCCTTGTCCCCGCCGGGGCCGGTGAAGCCCTGCTCGTCACCGGAGTAGACGACGGGCTGCCCCCGGGTGAGGAACATCAGCTGATGGGCGAGCTGGACCCGGCGCAGCTCGGTGGCGTCGTCCCCACCGGTGGCGGCGATGAACGAGCCGATCCGGCCCATGTCGTGGTTGCCGAGGAAGGTGGTCAGCCGGCTGGCGTCGGTGTCCCGGGCGGCGTACAGGTCATCGCGGGCGTACAGGTCGGCGAGCGACTTGGCGGAACCGTCGGCGGCGGTGTACCCGCGCGCGGCCTCCTGGAAGGAGAAGTCGAGGGTGGCCGGCAGGCCGCCGCGCCGCACGTACGTCGACTCGATCTCCTGGTCGGCGCTGTAGACCTCGCCGAACATGAAGAAGTCCTTCTTGCCGGCCTGCTCGGCGGCCTTCTCGATGCCCCGGGTGAACTGCGGCCAGAACTCGAGGTTGGCGTGCTTGACGGTGTCCAGCCGGAAGCCGTCGACGCCGGCCCGTCCGATCCACTGCCCGTAGATGTCGGTCAGCCCGTGGACCACCTCGGGGCGCTCGGTCCAGAGGTCGTCGAGGCCGAAGAAGTCGCCGTACTCGCTGTTCTCACCGGCGAACGTGGAGTCACCCCGGTTGTGGTACATGGTCGGGTCGTTCAGCCACGCCGGCACCTTCACCTTGGCGTCGGCGGCGTTGGCGAACGTCGGCGTGTACGGGAAGGACTTCTCGTTGACGTCCGGGAAGTCCCGGGTGCCGTCGGCGTAGTTGCGGTCCTCGAAGGCCCGGCCCTGAGAGTCCTTGTACGGCGCGGTCTTCTTGTCGACGTAGCCGTACTTGTCCTCGGCGTACTTGATGACGTCGGCGGTGTGGTTGACGATGATGTCGAGGTAGACCTTGATGCCCCGCTGGTGGGCCAGGGAGACCAGCTTCTTCAGCTCCTCGTTGGTCCCGAAGTGCGGGTCCACCTGGGTGAAGTCGGTGATCCAGTAACCGTGGTAGCCGGCGGAGACGTCCGCGCCGGTGCCCTGCACGGGCCGGTTCTTGAAGATCGGGGCCATCCAGATGGCGGTGGTGCCCAGGCCCTGGATGTAGTCGAGCTGGTTGATGACGCCCTTGAGGTCACCGCCGTGGTAGAAGCCCTTGTCCTTCGGGTCCAGGCCGGTGGTGAGCCGGTCACCGGTGAGGCCGCCGGTGTCGTTGCGCTTGTCGCCGTTGGCGAAGCGGTCCGGGAGGACGAAGTAGAACTGCTCGGCCCTGCCGGCGGTGTTCCCGGCCTTGAGCAGGTCCTCCGCGGAGGGCTCCTGCTGCCACTGCGCCGCGCCGGCGGCCGCGAGAAGGTCGGTGCCGGAGGTGCGTTCGGGGGTGTCGGCGCCCAGCTGGTGAATGGCGACCGGCACGCCGACGAGGGCGAGGGTGAGGGTGGTGACGAAGGCGAGCAACGCCTTGTGAGATATCGGCGGAGGTTTCATCGACGGCCTTCCTCTGGTCGCTGATTCGCCCGCACGCTACTTCTTGCCGAAACATTCTGCAATACCTTGCAAACCGAGTCGTAACAAAGCAGAGCGCTTGCGTAACACGACATCACCGTGGCGCGCGCCGGGCCGTCGCGCAGGGTGATCGCGGCGGCGTGCAGCGGCCCGCGTTGCCGCCAGGCCCGCCCCGCCGACGGAGGGGAAAGACGCCGCCAGAGGCGGCCGCCGCGGCCTCGCTCGGCGGCGTCCACCAGGGACTGTTACCGGCCGGGGCCTCGACCTCAGCCGATGGCGCAGGCGGCACCGTTGACGGTGCACTGGCCCGGCTGGTCACCGGCGCCGGTACGGCTGAACCGCATCTGCACCGTGGCGGTACCCCCCGAGCCGAGCGGGCTGGTGCTCCGCAGCACGAACACCCCGCTGCCCTGGTTGCTCACCGCCACCCCGGAGGCGGAGGACGCCTGGATGCTCTTGACGTTGCCGGTGAAGAGCAGTTCGACCCGCCAGTCCTGGCTGCGCGCCGAACCGTTGGTGATGGTCAGCCGCGCGTCGAAGAAGTCCCGCTCACTCCGGGTGACCTGATACCGCGCGGACACCGTGCCGGTACGCGGTGCAGCCGGCGCCGCCGCGGTGCGCGAGGTCGAGGGCACGGGCGAGCTGGCCTTCGGCGACGGGCTCTCGCTGCTGGACGGGGTCGGGGAAGCGGTGGTGTCGGCGGCGACCAGCGGGGCGTCGCTCGGCGTGGCGGACGGCGTGGTGGCGGCGATGGTGGGCAGGTACATCGGCGGGGCCGGCGGTGGCGCCGCCTGACGCTCCGGGCCGCGGAGGGTAAGCAGCGTGAAGAGCAGCAGCGTGGTGAGCAGACCGACACCGAGCAGCACCACGACCCAGGGCACCGACGTCACCACTTTCGGTACTGACGCGGTCTCCGGCTGGTCGTCATGCCCCACACTCATCTGGTCCCCCCTTGTTGGAGCCGACGCGCCAGCGTAACGACCCCGGTCAAATACTTGCACCCGGGCCACCATGATCAACCCGTCCGGTCGGTGGGACTCGGAAAACGGATGGCCGGAAGCGGCGCTTCGGGTCTACTGGCGAACGGCGCACTCCGGGGAGGGCGGGGTCAGGACGTACGGATCACGGTGCAGATGGCGGGACCGTCGTCGGTGGCCCGCAGCACGTAGCGGTACCGCTCCCCCGGCACCGCCTGCCCCTGGCTGTCCAGGAACTCCCAGCGCACGGCCACCTCGGTGAGCAGCGCGGAGACCTGCTGCACGTCCTCGATCTGCGCGTTCGCCGCGACGAGTTCGCGCTCCTGGTAGTCCGGTGCCGCGCCGACGAAGGAGAGCGCCACCGCGGCCGGCGAGGTGAACGAGAAGCTGTACGTGTCGGCCACCACCAGCCCGGGAAGGGCGTAGCAGCCGGCGATGGCGGGCACGTCGCCGGTGGTCAACGCCACGCCGTACCGGTCGAAGAAGTCCGTCAGCGTGTCGAGGTCCGTGGAAGCCTTCACGCGGGTGTCAATTGCCACCGGCGGGGCGCGGCAAACCTCAGCGGGGCGGAATCCGCACCTCTATCTCCGCGCCGAGCTGGGCGCCCTCGGCGAGGTGGAGGTCGTCGCCGCTCCAGAACCGCCCCGGGTCGTACCAGTTGGGACGGCGACCGGCCGGCAGCAGGCCCATCGCCTCGTAGGTCACCGCGACCACCTCGGCGCAGTACGCGGTCTCCAGCGCCCGGTCGCGCACCGGCACCCCACCGTCCTTCCCCGACGGCCCGGGACGCCGCACGTCCGGGACCCGACCGCGCAGCCAACGCCAGGCGAGCTGGGCGGTGGACGGGAACGGGGTGCCGTCGAGCCGGGCGACGGTCCGCAGCACCGCCTCCTCCATCCTGGCGTCGGCCGGCGGTTCGAGCTGGCGCAACCAGGCGCGCTGCCCGTACCGGTTGGCCCAGACGCAGACCGCGTCCCGCAGGTCGTGCAGCTGCACGCCGCGCTGGTGGGTGCCGGTCCACATGTCGGGCAGCGAGCGGCCCAGCTCGGCGTGCCACATCAGCGGCGGCATGTCGTCCAGCACCACTGCCATGCCGACGTGGTTGACCGGACTGTTGGTGGTGAGCTGGATGGCCCGGTCGGGCACACTGCGACCGCGGAACACCCACACGTCACCGGTCCGGGTCAGCTCCACCGCCTCGTCCAGGCCGATGCTCATGCCGTCGTCCCGCTGCACTGGCTCATGAACGACTACCCTAAGCCGATGCGGCAACGGATGCGGTGGTGGAAGGTGCTCGGGCTGGCCGGTCTCGCCGGCGTCGCGGCGTCCGGGGTGGTCATCGCGCGGGCGGAGCGGCGGCGCCGGGCGTACACGCCGGAGGAGATCCGGGACCGGCTGCGCGAGCGGCACGCGGGGGCCGCCGGGGGCGCGGCGCCCGCCGACGACCGGGCCTGACCGACCTCCACGCCGGTCAGCCCTCGTCGCGGTTGGTGCGGCGCACCGCCTCGGCCAGTGCTTCGGCGGTACGACCGACCAGCGCGCCGCCGTCGTCCAGCAGCAGGATGGGGCGCTGGATCAGCTCCGGGTGAGCCACCATCGCCGCGATCCAGCGCGGCTCGGCGGCGTCGTCGCGCGGCCAGTCGGCCAGGCCGAGCTCGACCGCGGCCGGTTCCCCGGTGCGGCAGATGTCCCAGGCCCGGGCGTCGAGCCGGCGCAGCACCTCGGTCAGCTCGGCGGCGCTCGGCGGCTCCGTCAGGTACGCCCGCAGCCGGTACGGCACCCGCGCCTCCTCCATGGTCGTGCGGGCGGCGGCGCACTTCGAGCAGGACGGGTTGTTCCACATCTCCATGCCGGACATGGTGGCAGACCGCCTCGGTCGTCCATGTCGGACGATGAGCGGGGCAGCCGAGCCGGGAATCAGGGTTTATCATGCCGAGATGAGAAACAGTATCTCACAGACACAGTTTGTGCTCTCGCCGCCCGCCGCGCCGGTCGAGCGGCACGACGCCGTGGACCTCTACCTGCCGCCCGGGGAGGGATCCCGTCCGGCCGTGGTCGTGGTGCACGGTGTTCCCCTTCCGCCCGACGCCCCGGACCCCCGCGACTCGCCCCTCTACCGCGGCTACGGCCCGCTCCTCGCCGAGCAGGGGGTCGTGGCGGCGCTGCCCAGCCTCCCCGTGCAGACTCCGACGGAGCTGCCGGCAGCGGCGGAGCAGCTCAGGGCCGCGGTGGAGCTGGTCCGCGCCGATCCGCGGGTGGACCCGGATCGGCTGGTCCTCTGGTTCTTCTCCGGCAGCGGCCTGCTGCTCGGGGACTGGCTACGGGACCCGCCGACGTGGCTGCGCGGCCTGGCGGCGACGTATCCGCTGCTCGCTCCCCTGCCCGGTTGGCTGGTGGACGCCCGGTTCCGACCGGTCGACGCGCTCGATGCCGCCGCCGACGTCCCGCCCCTCGTGCTGACTCGCGCGGGTCGGGACCGGCCGGAGATCCTGGCGGCCACGGACGCGTTCATGGCCGCAGCGACGCGGCGGGGGACGCCGGTGCGGCTGGTGGACGTACCGGACGGTCGGCACGGCTTCGACATGCTCGACCACACCGACCAGTCCCGCCACGCCGTCCGCACCGCCCGCGACGCCGTCCTGGCGCTGCTCACCGCCGCGCGCCCGCACTCCTGACCCGCGCGAGCGTTCCCCCGCGAATTCACGGAAAGTGTGGCCTCGACGCGCCGCAAGGCCACACTTTCCGTGAATGTGCGCGCTGGCGTGGACACCCCCTGGCCGAGTGCCGGGTGCGTCGAATGTCCGGTTCCGGTGCGCGGGATGTCCCGTTGTGGGGTGGGCGTCCCGTGGGCGGGGCCACCCCGACGGCGGAATCATGCCCACCCCCGGGTCGTTGAACATGGCATACCCACGGCGCTCCCGCGCCACGACGGACCCCCGGTTCCGGCGGAATGCGCCACCGACCCGGGTCGTTACAA
>JBARAE010000332.1:0-2057 GCA_049791715.1 Micromonospora sp. | reverse complement strand
CGCGGTGACCGGTACCGGCGGGGGCGTGCGATGAACATCCTCCTCTGGCACGTGCACGGCTCGTGGACCACGTCGTTCGTGCACGGCAAGCACCGGTACCTGGTGCCGGTCACCCCCGACCGGGGCCCGTACGGGCTCGGCCGGGCGCGGACGTACCCGTGGCCGGAGAACGCCGTCGAGGTCACCCCGCAGGAGCTCCGCCGCTCCGAGGTGGACGTGGTCCTGCTCCAGCGACCCGAGGAGTTCGACCTGGCCTGCGACTGGCTGGGCCGCCGGGTGGGACGGGACGTCCCGGCGATCTACGTGGAGCACAACACCCCGAAGGGGGACGTGCCGAACACCCGGCATCCGATGGCCGACCGGGACGACCTGCTGATCGCCCACGTCACGTACTTCAACGAGCTGTTCTGGGACAACGGCCGCACCCGTACCGCGGTGATCGAGCACGGAGTGGTCGCCCCGCAGGTCGAGTGGACCGGCGAACTGGACCGGCTCGCGGTCGTGATCAACGAACCGGTCCGCCGCTGGCGGGTCACCGGGACCGACCTGCTGCCCCGGTTCGCCGAGATCGCCCCGCTGGACGTCTTCGGCATGGGAGTGGCCGGGCTGGCCGACCGGCTCGGCCTGCCCGCCGACCGGGTCACCAGCCACGACGACGTTCCGCAGCACACGATGCATGCCGAGCTGGCCCGGCGGCGGGCGTACCTGCACCTGTGCCGGTGGACCTCCCTGGGGCTGAGCCTGATCGAGGCGATGACGATGGGCATGCCGGTCGTCGCACTGGCCACCACCGAGGCCGTCGAGGCGGTGCCGCCGTCCGCCGGCGCGCTCGCCACCCGGGTCGACGACCTGCTCGAGGCGGCCCGCGGTTTCCTGGCCGACCCGTCCGCGGCCCGCCGGGCGGGTGCCCAGGCCCGGACCGCCGCCCGGAACCGCTACGGCCTCGACCGTTTCCTCGCCGACTGGGACCGGCTGCTGGAGGAGGAAGTATGCGCATCGCGATGATCTCGGAGCACGCCAGTCCGCTCGCCGTGCTCGGCGGCGAGGACGCCGGCGGCCAGAACACGCATGTCGCGGAGCTTTCCGCCGCCCTCGTCGCGGCCGGTCACGACGTCCGGGTGTACACCCGGCGGGACGCGGTGGACCTGCCGGTGACGGTCCCCGCGCCGGACGGCTACGACGTGGTGCACGTACCGGCCGGTCCGGCCGAGCCGGTCGTCAAGGACGCGCTCCTGCCGTACATGGGGGAGTTCGGCAGTTGGCTGGCGGAGCGGTGGCGCACCGGCGACTGGCAGCCCGAGGTGGTCCACGCGCACTTCTGGATGAGCGGCCTCGCCGCGCTCGCCGCGGGCCGGCGCACCGGCGTGCCGGTGGTGCAGACCTTCCACGCGCTGGGCACGGTGAAGCGGCGCCACCAGGGGGCGCAGGACACCAGCCCGCCGGGGCGGATCGGCCACGAACGCCGCCTCGGCCGCAGCGTCGACCGGGTGGTCGCCCAGTGCCAGGACGAGGTGGCCGAGCTGGTCCGGCTGGGCGTACCCCGGCCCCGGATGACGGTCATCCCGTCCGGGGTGAACCTCAGCACCTTCGCGCCCCTCGGCCCGGCCGTCGAGCGGGACGGCGACCGGCCGCGCATCCTCACCGTCGGGCGGCTGGTGGAGCGCAAGGGCTTCGAGGACGTCATCCGCGCCACCGCCGCAGTCGCCGACGCCGAGTGCGTCGTCGTCGGCGGGCCGCCGGCCGGGCTGCTGGAGACCGACCCGTACGCGCTGCGGCTGCGGGCCCTCGCCGGGTCGTGCGGGGCCGCCGACCGGGTCAAGCTGATCGGCGCGGTGCCCCGGGAGGAGATGGGCCGCTGGTACCGCTCGGCGGACGTGCTGGTCGCCGCGCCCTGGTACGAGCCGTTCGGGCTCACCCCGCTGGAAGCGATGGCCTGCGGCGTACCGGTGATCGGCACCGCCGTCGGCGGGCTGATCGACACGGTGATCGACGGGCGGACCGGCGACCTCGTGCCGGCCCGGGACCCGCAGGCGCTCGGCGCGGCCATCCAGCGGCTG
>JBARAE010000331.1:0-9690 GCA_049791715.1 Micromonospora sp. | reverse complement strand
GGCGGTGACGGGCCGCACGGCGGCGGGCGCGCAGCGCACCGGCACCCCGGCACGGAGACACGCGTCGGCGACGTGAGCGGTGGTCAGCGAGGCGAAGCGCCGGGTCAGCTCCCGGGTGTCGATGTCCATCGCCCGACGGTAGTCAGCCGGGCCGTTCCGGTGGCGTACCAGTTTGCGATCCGTGGCCTCCCGCCCGGGGCTGCCCGGGAGACCGGTGCGCCCGACCGGACCGCCGCCGGTGCCGCCGATGCGACCCGGCGTGCCGAGGCGGCCGATGCATCTGCGCGTGTACCGGCGGCCGGACCGCCGCCTGACCGGCGCCCGCAGCGGTCCGGATCATCCGGTTGGCATCCTCCGGGTCGTACCCGGTGGCCCGGATCAGTTCGCTGTCGGCCGTCCGCAGGTCGGTCACCAACCCGTCGCCGAAGGACCGCACCCCCTCCGCCCAGGCCCGGCCGGCGAGCTCGGCGCTCTGGCGGGTGAGTTCGCGGCTGCGCTGCGGATCCTCGCCCGCCCGGTGCTCCCGGTGCAGCTCCCGTAGGGCGTCGGCGAGCCGGGCGATGGCGGCCGGCAGCTCCGCCGGGATTGGTTCGCCGTACTCCAGGGCGGTGGCCGACCGGCGGGCCAGGGATCGGGCGTACAGGATCAGACGCTCCAGGTGCTGCACCCCCTCGGCGTACTGGTGGTACTGGGCGCGCCGGTGCCACCTGGCCGGGGCGAGGGTGACCACCTCCCCGGCGCCGCTGAGCGCCTCGTTCAGCCGCCCGACGTCGGGGTCCAGCCCGCGAAGCTGCTCCAGCGCCCGGATCGCCGCGTCAGGGTCCCGCGCGGACAGGGCCCCCGCCACCGCGTCGAGTTGCTCGGTGAGGCCACCGATGACGGGGGCCACCGCCCGGTCCAGCACGCGCAGCGGGTTGACCGGGAACAGCAGCGCGACCACCAGGAGGCCGACCGCGCCGCCGACCAGGGCGTCAAAGATCCGCGGCAGTTCCACGCCGGGCTGGACCGGGGCGAGCGTGGCGATCAGCACGGCCGTACCCCCGGCCTGGCCCACCAGCGCGCCACCTCGGCCGGCTACCAGCAGCGCCGTCGCGATCGCCAGGGTGACGACCACCCCGGTCTGCCAGGACCCGGAGCCGAGCAGGAAACGCAGCAGGTCCCCGACGACGATGCCGAGCCCCACCCCGGCGAGCAGTTCGAAGGTGCGGCGGGCCCGCTGGCCGATGGCGGTGGCGATGGTGCCGACCGCGGCGGCCGGAGCGAAGACGTGCGCGCCCGGGCCGAGGATCTGCTGCGCGATCAGCGCCGCCAGTGCGGCGGCGAGGCCGGACTGCACGGCGATGACGACGGTGATCTGCAGCTGGCGCAGCCGGAGCCGGCCCGCCTGCTCGCCCTGCCGCCGGACCCGCGCCACCGCTCGGCCACCCCGCTCGGTGACCTCGTCAAGCGCCGACCGGCTGGTGTCGGGACGGTCGTCGGCCATGGCGGCGGTTACCCCGACCAGCGGGGGTGAATCGTCCCCCGCCTCCCGGAACGGTCAGCGGCGGAACGTTCGGTCGAGCAGGTCGAACAGGGCGGCCCAGTGCCGTTCGGTCGCCTGCTCGTCGTACATCGGGGTGTCGGCCATGGTGAAGCCGTGGTGCGCGCCCGGGTAGAGCTCGGAGCGGTACGTCACGGCCGCCGCGTCGAGCGCCTTCTCCAGCGTGGCGATCTGCTCGGCCGTCATCGACTGGTCGTGGTCGGCATGGGCGAAGTACAGCTCGCCGGTGACCGACCCGACGCCGAGGTGCGGGCTGTCCGGTGCGTCGGTGACCACCCGACCGGCGTGGAAGCTGGCCAGCGCGGCGATCCGGTCCGGGTACGCCTCGATGGCCCGCAGGGCGTTCATGCCGCCCATGCAGTACCCGGTGATCGCCACCGGTCCCGGCGCCACGTCGTCCCGGGCGGCGAGGAAGTCCAGGTACGCCCCGGCGTCGCGGCGGATCACCTCCGGCGTCAGCGCCCGGATGAACGGCATGACCTGCCCGAAGATCGCGCCCCGCTGCTCGGGCTCGCCGAGCCCGGAGAGGTCGACCAGCGGCGCGCGGCCGGCCCGGTAGAAGAGGTTGGGCACGAGCACCAGGTAGCCGCGGGAGGCGATCCGCTCGGCCATCTCGGCGAGCCGGGGACGCAGCCCGAACGCGTCCATGAAGACGAGCACCGCCGGGAACGGTCCATCGCCGTCCGGCCGGACGAGGTACGCGTCGGCGACGCCGTCGCCGGTCGGCACGTCCACGGTCGTCGTCTGCACCTGGGTCCTCCTCGCCGGATCGTCGTCCCGCACGCTACCTCCGAGCCCTTCGCCCGGCACGGCGAGCCCGCCCGCCTGCGCGATTTCCCTGCCGCGACCGCTGGCCCGGCGCACCCGGCTACGGCATCCTGGATGGATGGGAGAGGTGCGACCGATGCCCAGCTTCGGTGACCTGTTCACCGATCTGCGCGGCGAGGACCGGACGATGCGGGTCAGCTACCACCCGGACCGGGGCGCGGTGGTGGTGTCCCTGTGGAACGGCACGCTCTGCCGCGGCTCGTTCCGGATGCCCGTCGATGACGTGCGCAAGCTGATGAGCCTCCTCACCGAGATCGAGGCGTCGGCCCCGCCGTCCCCGTCCGTCCCGGTCGCCGGTGGGACGGCGGTGGTGGACCGCCCGGTTCCGGCCGTCGACCAGACCGGCGACATCTCCGGCACGGCCCACCGCGCCGCGCTGCCCCTCCCCCCGGTGCCGCGAGTGGCGTGATCCTGAGTGGTGCGGGCGGCGGCCGGTTTTCCGGGCCGGTGCCGACGGCCGGCCCTCGGTAGCATCGCCGGAATGTCGATCAGGCCGCGGATGTTCCGGCTGCTCATGCTGCTGGCGGCGGCGCTCTTCCTAGCGGTGGCACTGGTCATCCGGGCGCTCAGCGGGGGCCGCCTCGAGCAGTACTCGGGCACTGCCCTGTACGCGTCGATGGTCTACGCCGGAGTGCTGTTCCTGTGGCCGCGGTGGGCGCCGCTCCCGGCCGGCGGGATCGCGGTCGGCTTCTGCTGGCTGGTCGAGGTCGCGCAGCTGACCGGTGTGCCGGCCGCCCTGTCGGCGCGTAGCCTGCTGGCCCGGCTCGTGCTCGGCGTGCAGTTCGACCCGACCGACCTGGCCTGGTATCCCGCCGGCGTCGTACCCCTGGTCGCGGTCCACTGGCTGGTGCGTGCCCACCTTCGACCGCCGGACGCGGTGTCCGCGCAACCGGCGGCCCACTCCCCGCGGTCCGGGTTATCGTGACCGCGACCGGGTGGAGTGCCGGCAGGCGGCTGGCGCCCCGGTGAGCGGACAGCCGTCGAGGAGCGGAATTGGCCACCGACAACCAGCGCCTGATGGTCGACGGACCGGGCGGCCGGTGTCGGGGCGTCGACGCCGGTAAACGGGATCTGCTGGGCGTCCTTGTGGACGCCCTCGACTACGAGGCGGCGATCGGGAAGATCCTCGCCGCGGCCCGGGAGCGGCGGCCGTTCGGGCTGACCGCCCTGGCCGTGCACGGGGTGATGACCGGGGTGAACGACCCGGTGCACCGGGCGAGGCTCAACGCGCTCGACGTGGTGACGCCGGACGGACAGCCGGTGCGCTGGGGGTTGAACCTGCTGCACGGCACCGGCCTGCGGGACTGGGTCAGCGGCCCCGAACTGGTGCGGCGGGTCCTGGACCGGATGGCCGCCGAGGAGCTGCCGGTCTACCTCTACGGATCGACGCCGGAGACGCTTAACCGGCTGGCCGAGTCGCTACGCCGGCGGCTCCCCGCGTTGCGGATCGTCGGTGCGGAGCCGTCGAGGTTCCGGGTCGCGCAGCCCGGCGAGCTGGCCGAGATCGCCGCGCGGATCGGCGCCTCGGGTGCCCGGCTGGTTCTCGTCGGTCTCGGCTGCCCGCGCCAGGAGGCCTTCGTCTTCGCCATGCGTCCACTGCTCGATGTGCCGCTGTTGGCGGTGGGGGCCGCGTTCGACTACCACGCGGGCCTGCTGCGACCGGCGCCGGTGTGGATGCAGCAGTCGGGGCTGGCCTGGTTGTGGCGGTTGGTGGTGGAGCCTCGGCGGCTGTGGCGCCGGTACCTCGTGTACAACAGCCAGTACCTGGTGCTGCTGGCGGGGCGGAAGATGCGCCTGTGGCGGCCGATGCCGGCCGGATCCGCCGACGAGGAATCGGCCATTCCGGTCTGACCTCCGACGGTCTCTGTTCCCGCCGCTACCCCGGCGGGTGGTTTTTTGTCGTCGGCCGTCCGGCTGTCGGCAAAATTGACGGTTGTTCTCCGGTGCAGTTCCTTCTGATCCCCCCCATGCCTGGTTCAGACCGCCTGTCCAATTTCCGGTCGACCGGAACCACCCCGCCGTCGACAATCCCGCCGAATCCGCCCCATCGGCGTAGCGGCTCGTGGAGAGTACGAGTCGGGAACCGTTGCCCAGGACAGGCTCAAGCCGACCGGTGGGGGGCAACCGGACGAGCGGCATGGCCAGCGACGATGCAGTTTGCGAGGGCGCATGTGCGGTATCGCGGGAATCGTGTACGACGACGTTGCGGCACCTGTCGACCGGGACCGGCTGCTGGCAATGTGCGGCACGTTGAGTCACCGCGGGCCGGACGACGAGGGCGTCTATGTGCGGGAAAATGCCGGGTTGGCGGCGCGCCGGCTCGCCATTGTGGATGTGGCCGCCGGCCGGCAACCCGTCAGCAACGAGGACCGGACGGTCCACGTCGTCCTGAATGGGGAAATCTACAATCACCGCGCGCTGCGGAACGAGCTGGCACGGCGGGGGCACAGTTTTCGATCGGGCAGCGACACCGAGGTGATTCCGCATCTGTACGAGGAATACGGTGCGGATTTCGTGACGCGACTCGAGGGCATGTTCGCCGTCGCGCTGTGGGACGAGTCGGAACAGCAACTGATCCTGACGCGTGACCGCGCCGGCATCAAGCCGCTCTATTACGCGATGCCACGACACGGTGTGGTGTTCGGCTCGGAGCTGAGAGCCGTCCTCGCCGCCGGCGTTGCCACCACCGTCGACCTCCAGGCACTCAGTGACTACTTCTCGCTGATGTACGTCCCGGGTTCCCGCAGCATCTACCGGGAGATCCGCCGCCTGGCGCCGGGCACCATGCTGATGTGGCGCCCGCAGGGCTACAAGATCAGGCGCTACTGGGACCTGCGCGAGACCCGCCGACGTGACCTGTCGGCGCGACAGGCCGCCTCCCGACTGCGCGAACTGCTGACCGAGAGCGTCGAGCAGCAGCTCATGGCCGACGTGCCGCTCGGATTCTTCATGAGCGGCGGCATCGACTCCAGCTCGGTGGTCGCCGCCGCCCGCCACCTGGGCCGGGACGAGGCGCTGCGCACCTTCACCGTCGGCTTCGCCGACCGGTCGTACGACGAGCGGCGCGAAGCGGCGCTGCTGGCGCTACACCTCGGCACCAACCACCACGAGGTGGTGGTCGAGCCTCGGCCCGAGGACGTCGTGGACCGGATAGCGCCGGTCTTCGACGAACCGTTCGCCGATCCGTCCATCGTGCCCACCTACTACCTCTGCGAACTCGCCCGGCAACACGTCACGGTGGCGTTGAGCGGCGACGGCGGCGACGAACTGTTCGCCGGCTACCACACCTACAAGGCCGACAAGCTGGCCCGGTACTACCGGCTCCTGCCCCGGCCGGTGGTGGAGCGGATCGCGCCGGCACTGCTGCGGTTCATGCCGTCGTCGCACCGGCGTACGAGCTTCGACTTCAAGGCGCGGCGGTTCGTCGAGAACGCGCTCGACGATCCCGGCCGCAGCCACTACCTGTGGCGGGTCGTCTTCCGGGAAGGGCAGAAGGCGAGACTCCTGCAGCCGGATCTGTTCGCCGAACTGTCCGACTCGTACGAGGTGCACGAGCAGCACCACCGCGGGGGCGCCGGGTTCGACAGGTTGACCCGCTTCCAGTACACCGACGCGAACGTGTACCTGGTCGACAACGTGCTGACCAAGATCGACCGGCTCAGCATGGCGCATTCCCTCGAGGTACGCGTGCCGCTGCTGGCGACGCCGGTCATGGAGTTCGCGTTCTCGCTGCCCGGCCGGCTCAAGATGCCGGGTTACCGGACGAAACGCCTTCTGCGCCAGGCGATGGCCGCCGCACTGCCCGCCAGAATCGCGGGAATGCGCAAGCGGGGATTCAACGCCCCCCTGCCCCGCTGGTTGACCGAATCGCTCCGACCACTGGTCGACGAGTACCTGAGCAGCGAGGTGCTGCGGCGCCAGGGCTACCTCCGCCCGGAGGAGGTGCGGCACTGGGTCGACCGGCACATGAGCCGCACCGGGGAGCACAGCCGGGAGATCTGGAGCCTCCTGATGTTCAGCCTGTGGGTGGAAGAGCACAAGGCATATCGATGATCGGAGCGAGTGGGGGCTGGAAAAGTCATGGGCGCACTGGTTTTCATGGCGTCGCTTCTGCTGTCCGTACTGATTGTCGCCGCATTCCGGTGGACCGCGCGCGGCCGGGCTCCGGCGCCCGCGTACCGCGGCTGCGTACTGGCCAGCGGAGGCCTGACCACCTCGGTCTGGTGGCTGCCGTCCCTGGATCACGGTGTCCCGTCCCGCTACGCGCTGCTGGCCGTCGCCGGCGCGTTCGTGGGCGGTGTGGCCGCCACGACCACCGTCGTGGGGTTGGTCGAGGACAACGCGCCGCCGCCGGCCGGGGTGCGGGAGCGGATCCTGAGCCGGCACGCCTCCCGAGGCCTGGTGTACCCGCGGGAGCCCCGGCTGAAGCGGGCCCTCGACGTCACCGTCGCGCTGATCGGCCTGGTGGTGACGCTGCCGCTGTGGGTGGTCATCGCCTGCCTCATCTGGCTGGAGGAGCCGGGCCCGATCCTGTTCACCAAGAACGCGGTGGGCAAGGGCGGGATCACCTTCCGGCAGTTCAAGTTCCGCAGCATGACGTACGAGGCGGAACGCCTGACCGGTCCCGTCGCTTCACCCGCCGGTGACACGCGGATGCTCCGGTGCGGCAGATGGCTGCGCCGATGGCACCTGGACGAGTTGCCGGAGCTGCTGAACGTTCTCGGCGGCACGATGAGCCTGGTCGGGCCGAGACCCCTGCGCGCCGTGCTGGTCGACCGGTACCTGGAGGACCTTCCCGCGTTCGCCGACCGGCACACGGTCCGGCCGGGCATCGCCTGCATCGCGCAGATCCAGCAGTACCACATCTCCCCGGCGGACCGGCTCCGCAAGGACCGGGTCTACCTGCGCAGGATGAGCGTCGGATTCGACATCTGGCTGCTCTGGCACGCGGTCGTGACGACGGTACGGGGGCCCCGCCCCGAGGGGGAGCCAGCCCTGATCGAGGCCGCCGACCCGACCGCGGGCACCGACAAGATCATCTCCTGTTGATGGCCGAGGGCCGGCCCGCGCCGTCGCCGTCCGCCCTGCGGCCACTGCTGGCGGTGTGCGTCCTCTTCGCCGTCGGCTCCGCGGTCGCCGTACCGGCGAGCCTCGGCCTCGGCTGGGACGAGGTCGTCTACGTCAGCCAGTACGGCACCCACGCGCCGGCGGCCTTCATGAGCGCACCTCGGTCCCGCGGCGTCACCCTGCTCGTCGGGCCGATCGCGTCGTGGCTCGACTCGACGGTCGCACTGCGGCTGTTCCTCACCGCCACCGCGGCGATCTCGCTCGGCCTCGCCTTCTGGGTCTGGTCCTGGCTGTTGCGGCAACCGCGCGTGGCGGCGCTGGCCGCCGGCCTGTACGCCAGCCTCTGGATCGCGCTCTTCTACGCCAACGCCGCCATGCCGAACCACTACACGGCGATGGCGGCCGTCGCCGCGGTCGGATGTTTCCTGCTCGCGGCGTCCGAGCCGGCCCGGCTCCGGGCGTACGTGGGGCTCGCCTCGGCTCTCGTGGTCGCGGCGCTGATGCGGCCAGTCGACGCGTTCTGGCTCGGGCTTCCCCTGCTCGCCGGGACCGTCGCGGTGCCCGCGTTTCGCCGCTGGCGGCTGGCCGCCGCGGTGGTCACCGGTCTCGCCGTCGGCGGCGCACCGTGGGTGGTCGAGGCGGAGACGCGGTACGGCGGACTCATGGAGCGGATCCGGCAGGCGGGCCACGTGCAGGGCGGCACCGGTCCGGCCTTCTCCCTGCCCGAGGTGCTCGCCACCCTGGACGGGCCGATCCTCTGTCGGCCGTGTGACAGTCCGCTCCGCTGGCCGGCCGCGTTGTGGTGGGTGGCGCTCGCGGCGCTGGTACCCCTCGGGGTCCGGGCTGCCCGCCGGCACGGCACGTCGCCGACGGCGTGGCTGCCGGTGGCCGTGGCGGCGTCGATGGCCGTTCCCTACCTGTTCCTCATCGGCTACTCGGCGCCCCGCTTCCTGCTGCCGGCGTACGGGCTGGCCCTCGTTCCCGCCGCATCCGGGCTGGCAGCATTGCTGTCGGCCACCTCGGGCAGGTGGCGACGGGCCGTCACCGCGCTGGTCGCGGCGGCGTGCGTCGGTCATCTCGCCATCCAGGCCGGCATCCTCCTGCACGTCGTGTCCGAGCAGCTCAGGGGGCGTGGCGACTGGGCCCGGATCGCCGGAACGCTGCGGTCGCACGGGGTACGGCCACCCTGTGTGGTCACCGGCCACGAGGCGATTCCCGTCGCCTACTACAGCCGGTGCCGTGCGCTGGAGGACGGTGGATACAACCGCAACGTCAGCACGGCCCAGTTGCGCGAGGCCGCGCGGACCACCACCGTCGCGGTGCTCGTCAGGAACGCCACCCCGCCCGACTGGGCCAGGGGCTGGCAACGGGTGCCCGTTCGAGGGCTCAGCACGTCCGGCTGGGCGCTGTACCTGCCGAGGCGCTCAGCCGCAGCGCGGAACTGACCGCGGCGCGGCGGTCACACCGGCCGCCACATCCCGATCCGGACCGGCACCCCGGCCGACGCGTGCACGATCGGATCGTGGTCCGGGGCGGGCAGGCCCGCCGCCTCAAGCAGGTCCTGACGGAGCTGGATGAGTCGGGCTCGACGCAGGGGCCAGCGGGCGTGCTCGGCGTCGGCCGCGACGAGGCGACCCGCAATCGTCGAGTAGAGCCGGTAGCGGGCGGTGAGGGAGTGATCCAGCGGGGTCAGTTCTGCCTCCGACAACGGTGGGCCGAGCTCCACCCGGGCGTCGCACCGCGCCCCGGCGCGCCCCGGCCACCGACGTCGGGCCCGGTACACCACCTCGACCCGGCGGGCTTCCACCGACATCTGCGACCAGAAGTACGGCAGGCCGTACCAGGCCCGGGCGACGGCCACCGCGGGCAGCCGCGCCGCGTCCAACGACAGGAACCAGATGCCGGTACGTCCGTCGGGGCCCTGCACGTAGGTACGCACGTTGGTCTCCGGGAATCGGGACAGCCACGGCAGCGGCGGCATCCCAGGCGCCCGTACCCGGTCCATCAGGAACGGGATCAGGCCCACCCACGCCGCGCCGTGGAAGGTCTTCACGCGCAGGCCCGCCGGCAGGCGTGACTGGATGAGGTCGGCGGGGTAACGCCAGTGCAGGAACGTCAGGTGCCGCCAGTGCTGCACCATCACCGGGAAGCGGACCGGTGTCGCCGCTGGCCCTCGCACCGCATGACCCCCGTCCCCGTCGATGACCGGTCACTGATCCGTTCATAGCAGCCGAGCGGGCCCGATCCACTCGGGA
>JBARAE010000330.1:0-2629 GCA_049791715.1 Micromonospora sp. | reverse complement strand
GGGTGAGCGCCGAGCCGGACTGGCTGGTCGCCGCCCGCCGCGCATGGGCGGCCCTGCCCGCGCCGGACACGCTGCGCCGGGCCGTCGTCCCGGTCTGGCGGCGGCCCTGGGTGGTGCTCGGCAGCGGGACCTTCGCCGGTGACGTGCTGCGCCGGCTGGGCGTGGCCAACCTGTACGCCGACCACCCCGAGCGCTACCCCCGCCCGGAGCTGGACGAACTCCGCGGGCGGGCCCCGGAGCTGGTGGTGCTGCCGGACGAGCCGTACCGGTTCACCGCCGACGACGGTCCGGAGGCCTTTCCCGGCGTCCCCTGCGCGCTGGTCTCCGGCCGGCACCTCACCTGGTACGGCCCCTCCCTGGCGGAGGCGCCCACGGTGCTCGCCGCCCAGCTCGCCCACCCCGTGTGAGCAGCCGGAACGGGACGAACGACCCGGCCTGCTCGGGCCCTTCGCGCCTGGTCCGCACCGCTGCTCCGGTGTGGACTGCGGGCAGGAGAGGAAAGGGAGTGGGGAGATGGACAACAACCGTCTGATCGTGGTGGGCATCGACGGCTCCGACGGCGGCCGGCGGGCGCTGGACTGGGCAGCCGACGAGGCGAAGGCCCGAGGCGGCACCGTACAGGCCGTGGTGGCCTGGCGGTGGGACGGCATCGAGGCCGGCCCGACCACCGCGACGAATCCGATCGACGAGCGGCAGCACGCGGTGGACGTGCTCGACCAGGCGATCCAGGGCCTGGTCGCCCGGGAGGGCCCCGGTCACCCGGTCGCCGGCGAGGTGGCCGAGGGACGGCCGGCGGACGTGCTCACCGCCGCCGCCCGGACCGCCGACCTGCTGGTGCTGGGCAGCCACGGGCACAGCCGGCTCCGGCACACCGTCCTCGGCTCGGTCAGCGAGGAGTGCGTGCGCAAGGCGAGCTGCCCCGTGGTGGTCGTGCCGGTGCCGGTTCCGGCGTCGCGTACGTCCGCCGAGCCGGCGCTTCGCGGCTGAGCGCGTACCAAAAGGACATGGCCGCACCCGACGGGGCGGCCATGTCGCATGCTCGTGGGGCCCACGGCCGGTGTCGCTCAGGCGACCGGGGTGGCGTGCACCGGGTCGAGCTCCATCAGCGTGGTGTCGTCCACGTCGTACCCGATGGCGTTGTGGACCTGGACCACGCCGCTGACCTGGGCGGCGAGCCGACCGGCCAGCTCGACGGCGGTGCGCCGGTCCAGCCGGCCGTCGAGGGTGACCTCGCCGCCGCGGACCTGGACGGTCACCAGGCCGTCCCGCACTGCGAGCACCCGGCGCAGCACCTCCTGCACCACGTCCTCGCGGATCTCCGCGTCGGTGCGCAGGTGCACCCGGAGCAGATCGCTACGGGTCACGATGCCGACCAGCCGACCCAGGTCGTCCAGCACCGGCAGGCGCTTGACCGCCTCCTTGTCCATCAACCGGGCGGCCGACGGCAGCGACGCCTCGGCCTGGGTGGTGACCGCCGGCGCGGTCATCAGGTCCTTGGCGGCCAGCGCGTCCGCCTTCTCCCGCGCGGTACGCCGGCGCCGGCCCTCGAAGACCCGCCGCTCGTCCGGGTGCCCGGACCGCTCGATCTTGTGGAGCAGATCCGCCTCGGACACCACACCCAGCACCCGGCGGAAGTTGTCCACCACCGGCACGGCACTGATGCCCCGCCGGATGAGTACGTCGACGATCTGGCGGTACGGGGTTTCCTCCCCCACCGTCGCGACGTCCCTGGTCATCACGTCGCCCACCTGCCACGTCCTCATCACGACCTCCTCGGTGCGGTTTTCCACTGCGACCGTATGGCCGGGTCGGCGCCCCTGGTCAGAGGCGGGTGACCGCACCGGACGGGCCGACCGGACCGGCCCGGAAGGGGTCCAAGGTCCCGGGCGGAAGCGGCCCGGTCGGCCCTGAACGAGACGCCCCGGGAGAGGTGGAATGAATGTGCCACCGGAAAGCGCGGTGCGAGGCACAAGAAGGGACGTGGAAATCATGACCGCGACAATCGAGCGGGTCACCGCCAACACCAAGGTTCCGGCGGTCGAGACCACCCGTGACACCGACACCACCGGCCAGAAGGCCGCCCGGTACGTCTTCGCCGGACTGCGGATCGGCCTGGGCTGGATCTTCCTGTGGGCCTTCCTGGACAAGATGTTCGGCCTCGGCTTCGCCACCCCGGCGAAGAACGCCTGGATCAACGGCGGCAGCCCCACCAAGGGCTTCCTCGCCTTCGGCGCCACCGGCCCGTTCAAGGGCTTCTACAACGGCATCGCCGGCGCGGCCTGGGCGGACTGGCTGTTCATGATCGGCCTCGCGGCCCTCGGTGTGGCCCTGCTGCTCGGCATCGGGATGCGAGTCGCCGCGGTCGCCGGCGGGATCCTGATGGTCATGATGTGGACGGTCGCGATGCCCCCCGAGACCAACCCGTTCATGGACGACCACCTCATCTACGCGGGTCTGCTGGCCGGTCTGGCCCTGCTCGGCGCCGGGAACACCCTCGGACTGGGCCGGGCCTGGGCGAAGCTCCCCATCGTCAAGCAGCTCCCCTGGCTGAAGTGAAGTGAGGGCTCCGGCAGTACCCACCGGGCGGGCGTCACCAGCGGTGACGCCCGCCATCTCAGGTGCCCACCGG
>JBARAE010000329.1:0-3458 GCA_049791715.1 Micromonospora sp. | reverse complement strand
TCATGCGGCCGCTGGTCGAGCTGGGGCACGTCTACCTGGCCGCCCCGCCGCTGTACAAGATCAAGTGGAACAAGAAGGGCGACGACGCCCAGTACGCGTACTCGGACCGGGAGCGGGACGGGCTGATTGCGCTGCGCCAGCAGAAGAAGCCCAACGCCCGGCCGGACGACATCCAGCGGTTCAAGGGCCTCGGCGAGATGAACTATCCCGAGCTGTGGGAGACCACGATGAACCCGGCCACCCGTACCCTGCGCCAGGTGACCCTCGACGACGCCGCAACCGCCGACGAGCTGTTCAGCGTGCTGATGGGTGAGGACGTCGAGGCGCGCCGTTCGTTCATCCAGCGCAACGCCAAGGACGTGCGGTTCCTCGACATCTGACGGGCCTCGCCGAGCCGGCCGGACATCCACCGGACGGCCCGGCGGTCCACAGAGTTATCCACAGCTTGGCCGGTTTCCACAGCGGTTATCCACAGCACGAAAACGACTCTGAGTCTGATAAGGGTTAACAGTGACCGATACTCCCGAGTCCACCCCGAGCGAGCCGGAGATCCCGGAGACAGTCGCCGCCGTCGTGGCGCACGACCGCATCGAGCCGGTCGGCCTCGAGGTCGAGATGCAGCGCTCGTACCTCGACTACGCGATGAGCGTCATCGTCGGGCGGGCGCTGCCGGACGTCCGGGACGGGCTCAAGCCGGTCCACCGCAAGATCCTGTACGCCATGTTCGACTCCGGCTACCGGCCGGACCGCGGCTACGTGAAGTGCTCCCGCGTCGTCGGCGACGTGATGGGTCAGTTCCACCCGCACGGCGACTCGGCGATCTACGACGCGCTGGTCCGGATGGCGCAGCCCTGGTCGCTGCGGTACCCGCTGGTCGACGGCAACGGCAACTTCGGCTCCCCGGGCAACGACCCGGCTGCGGCCATGCGCTACACGGAGTGCAAGCTCGACCCGCTGGCGATGGAGATGCTGCGGGACATCGACGAGGACACCGTCGACCTGCAGGACAACTACGACGGCCGGGCCAAGGAGCCCACCATCCTGCCGTCCCGGATCCCGAACCTGCTGATCAACGGCTCCGAAGGCATCGCGGTCGGCATGGCCACCAAGATCCCGCCGCACAACCTGCGCGAGATCGGCGCCGCCGTTCAGTGGTGCCTGGAGAACCCGGAGGCCGACGAGGCCACCACCCTCGAGGCGCTGCTGGAGATCGTCAAGGGTCCGGACTTCCCCACCCACGGCCTGATCGTCGGCCAGGCGGCCATCCAGGACGCGTACCGGACCGGGCGCGGGTCGATCCGGATGCGGGCCGTGGTCGAGGTCGAGGAGGACAAGCGCGGTCGCCCCGCGCTCGTCGTCAGCGAGCTGCCGTACCAGGTCAACCCGGACAACCTCGCCGAGCGGATCGCCGAGCTGATCAAGGAGGGCAAGCTCGCCGGCATCGCCGACATCCGGGACGAGTCCTCCGGACGTACCGGCATGCGGATCGTGCTCGTGCTCAAGCGCGACGCGGTCGCCAAGGTGGTGCTGAACAACCTCTACAAGCACACCCAGCTCCAGGAGACCTTCGGCGCCAACATGCTGGCCCTGGTCGACGGGGTGCCGCGGACGTTGAACCTGGCGCAGTTCATCCGCTACTACGTCGAGCACCAGATCGAGGTGATCCGCCGGCGGACAGCGTTCCGGCTGCGCAAGGCGGAGGAGCGGGCGCACATCCTGCGCGGTCTGTCCAAGGCGCTGGACGCCCTCGACGAGGTGATCGCCCTGATCCGGCGCTCGCCCACCGTCGAGGACGCCCGGCAGGGTCTCATCCGGCTGCTCGAGATCGACGAGGTCCAGGCGACCGCGATCCTCGACATGCAGCTGCGCCGGCTGGCCGCTCTCGAGCGGCAGCGGATCCTCGACGACCTCGCCAAGCTCGAGCTGGAGATCGCCGACCTCAAGGACATCCTCGCCAAGCCGGAGCGGCAGCGGAGGATCGTCTCCGAGGAGCTCGGCGAGATCGTCGCCAAGTGGGGCGACGAGCGGCGGACGAAGATCATCCCGTTCGACGGCGAGGTCTCGATGGAGGACCTCATCGCCCGCGAGGACGTCGTCGTCACCATCACCCGCACCGGGTACGCCAAGCGCACCAAGGTCGATCTCTACCGCTCGCAGCGCCGCGGCGGCAAGGGGGTCAGCGGCGCCTCGCTGCGGCAGGACGACATCGTGAGCCACTTCTTCGTATGCTCAACCCACGACTGGATCCTGTTCTTCACGAACAAGGGCCGGGTCTACCGTGCCAAGGCGTACGAGCTTCCGGAAGCCAGTAGGGTGGCCAAGGGCCAGCACGTGGCCAATCTGCTCGCCTTCCAAGCGGACGAGCAGATCGCGCAGATTATCGAAATCCCGAACTACCAGGTGGCGCCCTACCTGGTACTGGCCACGAAGAACGGCCTGGTGAAGAAGACGCGGCTCGAGGAGTTCGACTCCAACCGTTCCGGCGGAGTCATCGCGATCAACCTGCGCGATGAGGACGAGCTGGTCGGTGCTGCCCTGGTGGGCCCCGACGACGACCTGCTGCTGGTCTCGAAGAACGCCCAGGCCATCCGGTTCAACGCCACCGACGAGGCGCTGCGCCCCATGGGTCGGGCCACCTCGGGTGTGATCGGCATGCGGTTCAGCGAGGATGATGTCCTGCTGGCGATGGAGGTCGTCCGCGAGGGCATGGACGTGTTGGTCGCGACCAACGGGGGGTACGCGAAACGTACCCCGATCGAGGAATACCCGGTCCAGGGCCGGGGAGGTAAGGGCGTGCTGACTGCGAAGATCACCGAGCGACGCGGTGGTCTGGTCGGTGCGGTGGTGATCAGCCCGGACGACGAGCTGTTCGCTATCACCAGCAACGGTGGCGTCATCCGGACTCCGGTGAAGCCTGTACGCCGTACGCGTGACCGGAACACAATGGGGGTCAAGCTGATGGACCTCCCGGACGGCGTGACTATCGTGGCGATTGCTCGCAATGCCGACGAGCCTGACGAACAGGACTAGTTGATGACGGAGACACAGGCGAAGTCGGGGAACAAGGGGACCTCGGCCAACCCGGTCGACGAGGAGGCCGCACAGGGCGGCACACCAGCGACCGGCCGCGCGGCCGTGGGCCGGGCCACGGTCCCCGCCGACGCGCCTGCCCCGAAGTTCACCCGGGCCCCCGGCATGACGCCACCGCCGGACAAGCCCGGGGAGGACTCGGGGGCGACCGAGAAGACCGAGAACGCCAAGGTCGATGCTCCCACCTCCGCGGACGGCCTGGCCGGCCCCGCGGCCAGTGCACGGCCCGCCACCACGCAGGCGATGAAGCCGGGTCCGGCGCGCCCGTCGACGGGTACCACCGGCACTCAGCCGCGAGTCGGGACCGGCCCCGGTGCCCCCGTCAAGCCCTCGCCCGACGGCGGGCGCCCCGGCACGATGGGCCGCCC
>JBARAE010000328.1:0-6454 GCA_049791715.1 Micromonospora sp. | reverse complement strand
GGGCGTACGTCGACTCGGGCAGGCCCCGGGCCTCCAGCGGCACGGCCTCGATCGCGGCCAGGTCGGCGGGTGTGGCGTACTCGGGCCACAGCAGGGGCCCGGTCATTGGGCGTACCGCACGACCGTGCGCTGCCGACCGAGATCGATCGCGCCGTCGTCGGTGGTGATGGTGGCCTCGACGACGTCGCCATCCTTGAGGTACTTGGGGTTGCGAGCCTGACCCTTGAAGAACATCTTCCACTTCACCGCGGGCGGCAGCAGCGAGGCGACGAACGCGATCGGCTTGGGCGGTGCGCTCAGGGCCGTCCCGACGGGCGTGCCGGTCAGCAGCAGGTCACCGGGGTCGACCCGCTGGAAGCGGGTCAGCGCCTGCAGCGCCTGGACCGGGCGGTAGATCATGTCGGCGACGGTCATGTCCTGCCGGAGCTCGCCGTTGACCCACAGCCTCAGCCGCAGGTCGGTGAACCGCTTGAGTTCGTCGGCGTCGAGGAGCACCAGCGCGGGGCCGACCGGGGTGAACGTCGGGTAGGACTTGGCCTCGTAGAACTGGGTCTTTGGCAGCTGCACGTCGCGTGCCGAGATGTCGTTGCTGACCACCAGGCCCGCGACGTAGTCGGCGAAGTTGTCGTCGGTGATGGTCGTGCCGACCGGCATCTCGCGGCCGAAGACCAGGCCGATCTCCACCTCGTAGTCGAGCAGACCCACGTGGGCGGGGCGGACCACGTCGGCGAACGGCCCACTGATCGAGCCCGACGTCTTGCGGAAGAAGGTAAGGGGGACGGTTGCGGGATCTCCGCCGCTGTCCTTGACGTGCGAGGCGAAGTTCGTCATCTGGGCGACGACGCGGCAGGGCGCCGTCACCGGGGAGACCAGGGCAAGGTCGTCCACCGGAACGGTGTCGCTGCTCGTCGTGGCCGCGAGGACCGCCGGCCGGTCGGCCAGCAGCTCGGCGGTGGTGGTGGCGCTGGTGTGCACCTTGGCGGCGCCGGTGGGGGTCAGCACCCACCAGGCGTCGGCGGTGCGCAGGACCGAGGTGCTCATGAGGCGAACGCTTTCATCAGGCCGCGGAGGCGGTGGAGGTCGAATTCGTTGTCCTCGCGCAGCGCGCCGACGACCGCGCGCAGCTCGCGAAGTGTTTCCCGGCCGGGTCTCATGCCGAGGAAGTCCTTGGTGGCGGGCGGACCCCACTGGGCGAGCCCCGAGGCGCTCATCGGTGCCCAGCCCGGCTCGAGCGAGCAGTCGAAGAGGTCGCCGTCGGTGAAATGCTCGACCAGGAGGTCGTCCGGGTCGCGCCAGTAGTCGAAGATCTGGCTGCCCTGGATGTGCCGGCCGATCCCCCAGGACCGCTGATAGCCCCTGTCGAGCAGGTGCTCCCCGCCGGCGGCCAGCGAGTCGAGGTCGGGGACCTGGTAGGCGGAGTGCACGTACCGGTTGGCCGGGCCGAGGGTCATCGCGAGGGTGTGATGGTCGGTGGGTGTGCTGCCGCGGTCGCAACGGATGAAGCTCATGACCGGGCCGCGCTCGCGCTGTCCCTGGTGGTAGAGGAAGTCGCTGACGATCAGGCCCAGGTGCTCGAGGTACCAGTTGAGCGTCTCCAGGTACCGGGTCGTCTGCAGCACGACGTGGCCGAGACGCTGCACCTTCGCCGGCTCCCGCGGCGGCCGCTGGGTGGCGTTCGTCCGCGCCACGTCATGCCCGAAGTTCAAGGTCAACGGTTGCTGGGTGGGCAGCGCGGAAAGCTCGTGCATGTCCGCCACTACGCGGACCTGCACCCCGCTCGGGTCGATGAGCTCCACCGTCACCCCGCCGAGGCTCTCGGGCAGGGCGGTCATCGGCCTCCCGGTCGCCTCCGCGAGCCGCAGCACGTCCTTCGGGTCAGCAGCCCGGAAGGCGGGGCCGATGAACCGTGACCGGGGACCCCGGCGGATGAGCACACAGGGCGAACCCGGGTCGGTGCCCCGCAGGTGCAGCTCGTCCGGGGTACGCAGGGACGTCGTGAAGCCGAACGCCTGGGCGAACAGCTCGGCGCGCTCCAGATCGGGCTTCTGGAACTCCAGCCAGGCCAGGTCGTGCACCTTGACGATCGGGTTCTCCGGCCGCCCCCGGTGCTCGCCCGGCAACGCACCCTGCTCGCTGTGCAGACCCGCATGGGGATCGTGCCGGTCGATCATGTCCCCCTCCTTTCGCGCTGTTGACGAAATCGTCACTTACGAGTTTAGCGTCAGTCAAGGGGTGATGACGATTCCGTCATCTCTGACGGTTGCCGGGTAAGGTGAGGGCAGACCCACGTCGGAGGTGGACAGCTATGGCGCAGCAGACCAGGCACGCTCCGAACCGCCTGGAACGGCGCAAAGCGCGTACCCGCACCGCACTGGTGCGCGCGGCCCAGACCTTCCTCGCCGCCGGGAAGCTGAACGTCCCGATCCTCGAACTGACCCAAGCCGCCGACGTGGGAATGGGCTCGTTCTACAACCACTTCGACAGCCGAGAGCAGCTCTTCGAGGCCGCCGTGGAGGACGCGCTCGAGCGCTACGGTGCCCTGCTCGACGAGCTGACCGTGGGCCTGGACGACCCGGCCCACGTCTTCGCGCAGAGCTTCCGCCTGACCGGACGCCTCCACCGCCGGAGTCCCGAGCTGAGCAAGGTCCTGCTCAGCAACGGACCGGCGCTGACCGCTTCCGACAAGGGACTCGCCCCTCGAGCCCGGCGGGACATCGAAGACGGCGTTCGTGCCGGGCGGTTCAGCGTGCGCGACCCCGAGCTGGCGATGGTGACCGTGGCCGGCGCCGCGCTGTGCCTCGGGCAACTGCTGCACGACCATCCCGAGCGCGACGACGCCGAAGCCACCGACCACGTCACCGAGGACCTGCTGCGCCTGCTCGGACTTCCGCCCGACCAGGCTCACGAGATCTGCCGACACCCGCTGCCCGACCTCGACGGCCGTCCATGACCGACGTCCGCCCGGCCAAGAGGGCCCTCGACCCGCCTAGAGCTTGACCGCCTCGCGCACCATGCGGTTGGCAGCGTCCGTCTCGTATCCAGTCGCACGGAGCAGGTCGCTCGCCGCCGTGCGGAGCTGAATCACCATGGCGCTCCCGTACGACCTCAGGCCTTTCCGGCACGCCTGCCCGACCAGCCGCGCGACGTCCAGTACGCCGTCGCGGGTCTGCTCCAACGGCCCAGCCTTTCGTGCCTCCCGCAGCAGGATCCGGACCGTCTCGGCGAACCTTTCCAGGGCGGCGATGAGTTCCTCCGGCACCGGCTCGTCGTACTGCAAGGAGGTTGCCGCCCAGCGGGCCATCTCCCGGCACTCGAGGGCGACCCGATCCATGTACTGGATGCCGCGCTGGTAGCGCTCGACATCGCGTCGCCGCTGCCAGCGGACCGGCGAGATCGTGGTCACCTCCTCGGCGCCCCCCAGGGCCTCGTGCAGCCGGATGACGTCGGCATCCGTACCGCGGAGCTGGTCGAGTGCCCGCACCGCGCGGTCCGGGTCCCGCTGTCTCAGCGCCTGTGCGACGTCGCGAAGCTGCGATGCGAGCGTCTCGACCAGGGGTGCGGCGGCGCGGTCGAGAGTGCGCATCGGGTCGATCGGCACCAGCAAGGAGACCACCGCCAGTCCGACGACGGCGCCCGATCCGGCTTCGATGAGCCGCGCAAACTCGAGATTGTGCTGGACCGGCGACAGCGTGGCGATCAGCACCGCGGTGCCGCCGGCCTGGGCGACCAACGCGCCGCTGTGCCCGGTCATCAGCAGGGCGATGGCGATGGCCAGGGCCACCACCAAGCCGATCTGCCAGGCACCGAACCCGATGAGACGCAGTATGACGTCGCTGACGAGCAGGCCCAGTCCGACACCGAGCATCAGTTCGGCCGTACGTCTGGCGCGCTGTCCGAGTGCGGCGACGATCGTGCCGACGGCCGCGCTGGGCGCGAAGACCGGCGCGGGCCGTCCGGCCACCTCGTGCGCGAGCCCCCAGGCCAGGGTGGCGGCGAGCCCGCACTGGGCCGCGATGATCAGGATGGTCTCGATCTGACGCAGCCGCAGCCTACCGGCCGCGCCACCGCGCTGGCGCGCCTTTGCCGCCAGCTCTCTGGCCTGCTCGGCTACCTCCTCAGGGCGGGGCAGGGGGCTCTGGTCTGCGGCCATGGCCGGGGTTACCCCGCCCGGCCCTCACCAACCTGCGCCCCGTTCACCCTCGCCGCGGAGCCTGCGCTTCAGGATTTTGCCGGTGGACGTCATGGGGAGCTCGTCCCGGAACTCGACGAGGCGGGGGTACTTGTAGCTCGCCATCCGCTCCCTGCACCAGTCCACCAGTTCGTCCTCGGTCAGCGGGGATCCCGGGTTGCGGATCACGACGGCCTTCACCTCCTCGCCGTGCGACACGTGCGGCACGCCGATGACGGCGACCAGGCTCACCTCGGGGTGCGTCAGGATGGTCTCCTCGATCTCGCGGGGGTACACGTTGAAACCACCCCGGACGATCATGTCCTTGGCCCGGTCGACGATGAAGTAGTAGCCGTCCTTGTCGCGGCGGGCGACGTCACCCGTGCGGAACCACCCGTCCCGGAGCACCTCCGCGGTCGCGTCGGGGCGGCTGTGGTAGCCCTTCATGACGTTGTGACCCCGGATCGCAATCTCGCCGGACTCGCCCTCCGGGACTTCGCTCCAGTCCGCGTCGACGAGCTTCATCTGCACGCCCCAGATCGGCTGCCCGATCGAACCGGGCTTCGCCTCCCGGCCGGGGTGGTTGAACGAGGCGACCGGGCTGGTCTCGGAGAGGCCGTAGCCCTCCCGGATCCGGACGCCGTAGACCTTCTCCACCTGCTCGAGGATCTCCACCGGCAGGGCAGCACCGCCGGAGACCGCCATGCGCAGGTTGTCCGCGATCGCCGGAGCATTGCCGTTCTCCCGGCCGACGGAGAGCAGGCCCCAGTACATCGTCGGCACGCCGGCGAAGAAGGTGACGTGCTCCCGCTCCATCAGCGCCAGTGCCGTTGCGGCGTCGAACCGGGGCAGGAGAACCAGCGTGGCACCGCCGTACAGGCCCGCGTTCATCTGCACCGTCTGCCCGAACGAGTGGAAGAGCGGCAGCGTCACCAGGTGGACGTCCTCATCGACGGCCCCGAAGAGGCGCCAGCACGTGAGGGCGTTCATGACCATGTTCGCGTGGGTCAGTTCGGCGCCCTTGGGCTGTCCCGTCGTCCCGCTGGTGTAGAGGATCACGGCGGTGTCCGTGGCCTCGGTGACCACGGTCTCGAAGCGCGGGGCCTTGCCGGCGAGTGCGGAGCCCAGCGTGCGGGCGCCCTGGATCGGGCTCGGCGCCTGGAGGTCCGCGGTGACGAGGAAGAAGTGGTCGCACCCGGCGGTCCTGCCGAACCCCTGCCAGCCCTCGGCCCCCATGGGCAGCTCAGGGGTGCCCTCGAAGCACAAGTACGCCTTGGCGCCCGAGTCCTGCAGGTGATAGGCGATCTCGCCGGCCTTGAGAAGCACGTTCAGCGGTACGACGACGGCGCCCGCCTTGAGGATCCCGTAGTAGACGATGGGGAAGTACGGGAGGTTCGGGCACGACAGCGCGACGCGGTCGCCGGGGCGGATGCCGCTGTCGACGAGCAGGTTTGCGACCTGGTTCGCCGCAGCGTTGAGGTGGGCGTACGACAAGCGGGTGCTACCGAGGACGACCGCCTCCCGGCTCGGCAGGCGTTCGGCGCTGCCTTCGAGCATGAGCGCGAGGTTGAGCATGACCGCTCTCCTTGATGGCGTGGGCGACGTGGTGGTGGACGCAGGTGCGATGGTCGGGTCAGGTCAGGGCGTCGTCGTCGCGGCGGGCGGGAGCGTCTGTCCGCCGACGCGAGTCTGGGGCGCGGTGACGAACGGCGGGCGGGGCAGGTCGGCGTCACCGGTGGCGGCGGCGTAGACGACGACGTCCGGGCGCAGTGCGAGCACGGTGGCGCGGTGCCGGCGCATCCAGGGGATGAGCACGTCCTCGTCGTCCACGATCATGCGGGGCGCGGGGGCCGAGCCCACCGGCGCGACCTGCAGGCACCGGATGCCGCCGGCCGCCCAGGCCGGCCACGGTCGCGCCGGGCCGGTGTGCAGCAACGTCCACCGGCCGGCGAGTACGTCGTCGAGACGGGCCCGGTCACCGCCGTCCGTCCGGATCCAGGGTTGTGGGAGTTGCTTGCCGACCGCCCGATTGCCACCGGCGTGGTCCAGCAGGCCCTTTCGGTAGCTGGTTTCCGGGAACCACCGGGCCTCCTGCATGTAGGCGCGGATGGCCGGGACCCGCATGACGAGCCGGAATGCGATGTTGCGCAGGGCCGTCATTCCGGGACGTCGCTCGGTGATGATGCGTCCGAAGCGGACGGCCTGCGCGGTCATGTCCCGCACGTGTGGTTTGCGCTCGGCCTCGTAGCTGTCCAGAACGTCATCGGGTAGCTCACCGCGCAGCAC
>JBARAE010000327.1:0-2118 GCA_049791715.1 Micromonospora sp. | reverse complement strand
GCCCGGAGCGCCGCCGCGATGTCCGGGTCCACCGTGCCGTCGACCAGCGGCGGGCCGCCGTGGATGCCGGGGACGATCACCGTGTCGGCCGCCTCGATCAGCTCCAGGCCGTGGTCGGGGAGCACCTGGAAGCCGGCGGTGCTGCGTACCGGGCGGGCGCCCGCGGTGCAGGTGTCGACGGTGTAGAGCTGCTCCTGGTCGCCGGTGCGGGCGGTGCCGAAGACCTGAGCCGGGGTGCCGAGGTCGAGGCCGACCACCTGGTCGACGGCGAGCACCGCGATGCGGTGCGGGGCGAGGGTCATGGCCCGATTATTGCGCATGATGTCTTTCCGGCCACTCGTCGCGCCCGGCGTCGCCGCCGAGACTCGTACCGTGACCCGATACCGTCGCCTGCACCCGGCCTGGGCCGTCGCCGCCGTCGCGTTCGTCGCGCTGATCGGCGCGGCCGGCTTCCGTGCCACCCCGGGCGTGCTCCTGCACCCGCTGCACGCCGAGTTCGGCTGGCCGTTGGCCACCATCTCCGCCGCCGTCTCGGTCAACCTCATGCTGTACGGGCTCACCGCCCCCTTCGCCGCCGCGCTGATGGACCGGTTCGGCATCCGGCGGGTGGTGGCCGGGGCGCTCGTGCTGGTGGCTCTCGGCAGCGGCCTGACGGTGTTCATGACCGCGAGCTGGCAGCTCGTCCTCTGCTGGGGCGTCCTCGTCGGGCTGGGCACCGGGTCGATGGCGCTGGCCTTCGTGGCGACCGTCACCGGCCGGTGGTTCGTCCGCCGCCGGGGCCTGGTGACCGGCGTGCTGACCGCCGGCGGCGCCACCGGGCAGCTGGTCTTCCTGCCGCTGGTCGCCATCCTGGTCCGCGACCACGGCTGGCGTACGGCGGCGCTCGTGGTCGCCGGGGCGGCGCTGCTGGTCGTACCGCTGGTGGCCTGGCTGCTGCGGGAGTACCCGGCGGATCTCGGCGTACCGCCCTACGGCGAGACCGAGGTGGTGCAGCCGGCGCCGCCGACCGGTGGCGCGGCGGCCCGGGCCGTCGGCGCGCTCACCCAGGCCGCGCGTACCCGGCCGTTCTGGCTGCTCGCCGGCGGGTTCGCGATCTGCGGTGCGACGACCAACGGTCTGGTCGGCACCCATTTCGTGCCGGCCGCCCACGACCACGGGATGCCGGAGACGGCGGCCGCCGGGCTGCTCGCCCTGGTCGGGCTCTTCGACATCGCCGGCACGGTCGCCTCCGGTTGGCTGACCGACCGGGTGGACAGCCGCGTGCTGCTCGGCGTCTATTACGCGTTGCGCGGCGCCTCGCTGCTGCTGCTGCCCGGCCTCTTCGCCGCCACCACCCACCCGAGCATGCTGGTCTTCATCATCTTCTACGGCCTGGACTGGGTGGCCACCGTGCCGCCGACCGTGGCGCTCTGCCGGGAGTACTTCGGCACGTCCGGCGCGGTCGTCTTCGGCTGGGTCTTCGCCGCCCACCAGGTCGGGGCGGCGGTCGCCGCGACCGGTGCCGGGCTGGTCCGCGACGGGCTGGGCGACTACTCCCTGGCCTGGTACGTGGCCGGTGCCCTGTCCATCGGCGCGGCCGGGCTCTCCCTGCTGCTGCGTCGCCGCCGCGAGCCGGTCCCGGTCTCGATCGCGGTCCCCGTCGCCGCCGGTGGCCGGGCGTGGAGCTACCGGGGCTGAGGTGATGCCGGAAGGCGTCAGCCGACCGCCCACTGCTGCTCCGGGGCACCCGAGCAGGGGGCCTGTTCGAGCTGGTCACCGGCCTCCGTGCCGGCGTCGTCGACCTGCGCGCACTTGCCGCTGTGCACGGCGACCAGCAGCACCGGGCCGCCGCCGGTGGGGGTGAGCCGCCACTGTTGGTTCGGCTGGCCGTTGCAGGACCACTGCTGGACGTCCACGCCGTCGTCGGTGCGCTGGCCGTCGACATCCAGGCACTTGCCGCTGGCCGCGTTGACCAGGACGAACACGTCCGGGCCGACGGGGGTCGCCACCCACTGCTGCTCCGGCCCGCCGGTGCAGTCGGCCAACTGCGCGTCCGCGCCTTCCGGGTCGTCGCCGGTCACCCCGACGCAGAGCCCGGAGGCGGCCGCCCGGAACACCTTCGGCCCGCCGGCGGGTGCC
>JBARAE010000326.1:0-6817 GCA_049791715.1 Micromonospora sp. | reverse complement strand
GGTGGGCGGGGATCACCGCCCACCCGCACGCCGGGTCACTGCGTGAACGCCTGGAACTCCGCGATCCGGACGTTGTTCGCCTGCGGGCTCGCGGTCGTGCAGTCGGTCGCCGCCCGCGGGTCCGCGTCCTGCTCACCGGCGTAGTCCGGCGCGCCGGTGCACTGGTTGGTGACCACCTCGATGCGAAGGTGGGTCGCCTTGGTGTCCGGGATGTCGAACGACCGGATGATCAGCTCGGGGGCGCGTGGCCGAGGGGCCACCGAGGGGAACGCGTCGGCCGGGCTCGTGTACACGGCGTGGAAGTCCGCCGCGGTCGAGCAGGTGACCGCACCCTTCGCCGTGCAGGCGAGGACCCGGAACTGCCGCAGCGCCGAGAATCGGCTCTGGCCGGCACCGTCCACGTCGGTGGCGATGGTCGGCCGGAGCATGGCACTGACCTGCACCCGGCGTACCTGCTGGGTGCCGCCCGCCAGGTCGACGGTGACCTGCCGGCCGGCCACCGGGCTGCCGAGCGAGGCCCAGTTGGTGGCCTCGTCGTCGTCGGCGATCCGGGCGAGGTTGACGCCGTCCCCGCTGACCAGGGCCCCGCCGGCGGCGGAGGCGAGGTTCTTCCGCAGGATCACCGGGAAGTCACGCACCTGCCCGGCCTTGACGGTGATCGGACCGACCCTGGTGTGCCCGTAACCCGGCGCGCGGACGACGAACTCGTACGTGCCGGGAACCAGCCGGACCTGGTCGGTGAGCGGCGTCGCCGCGTCGGTGTCGGCGACCGGCACCGCCCGCGCCTGGTAGCGGCCCACGAAGAGCTGCGCCCCGGGTACGGCCACGTCGTCGTCGACCGGCTTGAAGGTCAGCGTCGCCTCGTCCGCGTACGGCGAGGTGAAGCCCGGCGTCGGGTCGACGTCGGCGCTGCCGTTGCTGGCCGCCGTCTCGCCCAGCCCCCGTGCGGCGAAGGCGTTCCAGAGCAGGTCCTGGTTCGCCCCGCCGAAGCGGACCCGGTCGGCGGCGAGCATCGCGTCCCGCGCGTCCACCATGCTCACCCGGCTGCCCGCCATCAGCAGGAACGAGTCGAAGACGAGCTGGACCCAGCGCCGGTTGCCCGGGCAGGCGGTCACCGGCGTCGCGCCGGTGGCGCAGGACTTCTGCAGGGCGGCGTCGCCGGCGCCGTACCGCCGCATCATCGCGGCCCGGATGTCGGCGTTGGTGGCGGTCCACACCTCGCCCGAGGCGTGCACCTGAAGTCCGACGAAGTCGTAGTCGATGGCGCTGTAGTTCAGCGGGCTGTCGCTCATGTTGTAGTTGCGGATGCCGGCGTCCGGGTCACCGGTGGCGTACTCCCCGATGGTGAACCCGCGGCGGCCCGGCGCGGCGTACCCGTGCTCGTACAGGTACTCCATCGCCAGCTGGTCCGACCAGCTCTCGCTCATCCCCTGCGGGGAGCTGACCCCGGCGTTCGGGCCGGCGATCATCCGATTGGTGATGGCGTGGGTGTACTCGTGGGCGATCACCGACATGTCGAAGTCGCCGTCCACGCAGGGCGCGTAGAAGGAGCCGGCGATCGGCTGCCACAGGTACATGTTGGTGATCGGGGCGACCCCGTCGGCCGGGGTGATCTGGTTGGCGTTGTCCCGGGCCTCGAAGTTGGGCGGGCCGCCGGTGACCCCGCCGGCCTGGGCGTTGCCCTGCTCCGCGTCGGCGCCGAGACCGGGGTGGCCGACGTTGTCCTGCTGGAGGTTCCAGGTCGCCTCGGTGAAGCCCAGGTGGTACGACCAGTCGTGCATCCGGTTGTGCATGCCGAACAGGTTCGCCCGGGCGGCGTCGATGTCGTTGGCCTGGGGCGAGGTGAACGTGGCCGGGTTGCACTGCTGCTCGTACCACTGGTTGGTCCAGGGGTAGGCGTAGGTGCGGTCCGCCCGCGGGGTGGCGGTCTCGGTGCCCACGGTGAACGGGTCGTTGCTGAACCAGTTGTGCACGGCGACGGCGTTGTTGCCGCGGGTCGTCTGCGTCGACGTCCCGGTGGCCGGGTCGACGTCCCAGGGCAGCGGTGACGCGGACGTGCCGACGGTCTCGTCGCAGCCGGCGGCGGACTGGAAGCACCAGCGCGCCCGGGTGTCGGCCGACGAGTGGTCGACCGACGGGGAGTTGGGGAAGACCTCCCATTCCGGGTTGTCGGCCTCGTGGTCGACCAGGTTCTCGCGGACCAGCACGCTGCCGTCGCGGGCGTCCACGTAGGTGGAGAAGGCGGCCGGGTCACTCCCGTTCAGGTCGGCGCCGAGGATCACCTCGTACGCGGCCCGCGCGCCCTCGGACACGGTCGGCACCGCGACCAGCGAGGTCCGCAGGATCGTCGGGTTGGTCAGGCCCGCGTCGGCGGCGGCCGCCCGCTGGGCCTGCGCCGGCGTGAGGGTGGCCGGGGCCGGGGCGGCGGCGTCCCGGGCGAGGGAGGAACTGACGTGCCACACCGCGCCGTCGCGGACACCGACCGCGAGGACGCCGTCCACCGCGGCGGGCAGGTCACCGAAGCGCTGTCGGAACAGGACGGTGGCGCCGTCCCCCATCGGCGCGACGGTCAACTGCTCCAGAGCCTTGGCGCCGCCGGCCGTCAGTCCGAGCAGGTCGCGGTTGGCGTCCACGTAGGCTCTCGCCGCCGCGACCGGGTCGGCGGGCAGGCCGGTGGCCAGCGGCTTGCCGGTCGAGGAGAGCATCGCCGGCGTACCGAAGGCGGTCCACCGGGCCCGGGCGCCGAGCGCGGCCGCCCGGTCCCGCTGCCGGTCCGTCGGGGCGATCCGCCCCGTACGGTGGTCGGTGGTCTTGGTGTCGTGGGTGTCACCCGGCAGGTGGCCGGGCTGGGCCTGGGTCTCCCGGGGTGCGGCCTGGCCGCCAGCTCCTGCAGTCAGGACCAGCCCGGCCGCGAGTAGCAGCGCGGTGGTCCCCGTCAACGCACGGGATGGTGTGCGCACGGTCCCTCCTGTCGTCGAACGGCGATGTCCGTTCCCGACATCCGACCAGGTCACAGTGGAGCTGGGGATGGGCCGAACATCCACACATGCGCCGGCGTCGATAAGCCTTAGGGGCGATGAACGGCCACATATCCGATATCCGGACACCGCGCTGCGAGGCCGCCGACTGCCCGCTGACCGGCTACGCCCGGCCAAAGCTCATCCACCGGCGGCCAAGAGTTGATCAACCGTATGGCCGCTGGTTAAGGCCTCGACGGTGCCCTAGATTCCTTCCTCTCTGCCCCAGCTCACACATGAGAGGGGCATCGACATTCAGAGGAAACAACAACGACACCGGACACCACCCCTCCCCCGTCGCCGGTAGAGCCGTCGTCCACCGGTCAACCCGTCGAAGGCGGCCCTGCGTCGACGCCGGCTGCGGTGCGACCCGTCCGCGAATGGGTGGTGCTGGGAGCGGGTGTCGCCGCCATCGTTGGCTCGTTCATGCCCTGGGCCAAGATCATCGCGCCGATTCTCGGCACGATGACCCTGTCCGGTGTCGACGGCTCGGACGGCTGGATCACCGCCGCACTCGGCCTGGTGATCGCCCTTTACGGAGGGTTCAGCCTGAGGGGTCAGCGCATGCCCATGGCCGCACCGATCCTCGCGGGCCTCGCCTCGGTGGCCTTGCTCGGCATCGGCGTGTGGAAGATCGTCGACCTGCATTCGACTGCGGCGGACATGCGGGCGCGCATGTCCGGTGAAGACGATCTGCTGGGCATCGGCAAGGCGATGAGCGACGCCGTCCACGTGAGCGTCGGCGCCGGGCTCTGGTTGCTCACGCTCGCGGGACTGGTCGGCGCCGCCGCCGTGGGCATGATCCTTATCCGCCGCACCCGCCTCAGCGAATGAGGTAACGGCTGTCCCGTCGCGGGCGGCACGCCTCGTTCTATGCTCACCCCGGGCCGGAGCTGATGCTCCGGCCCGGGGCTGTTGTGCCGGCATCCCGCATCCCGCTTACGCCATTGCTGACACGCGCCGGACAGCCCCTGGTCGCCCCCGTCCCAGGGCAGCGAGCGGGACGTGGTGATCGCGTCCCTCGGACTGGTCGAGGACGACCCGCCATCCCGGCACCGGTTCGTCGCCGAGCCGAACCTGTTCAACGTCCTCGTCACCAGGGCCAGGAAGCACCTCACGGTGGTCACGTCCCTGCGGTCGCCGCAGGGCCTGGTCGGCGACTACCTCGCGTACGCGGGGCGTCCGCCCGCGCCCGCCGAGATCGACGCGGGTCGGGCGGAGGGCTGGACCGCCGCGCTGGCCGAGGAGCTGCGTCGGCTCGGGGTGCCGGTGCGACCGGGGTACCCGGTGGGTCGGTGGCGGGTCGACCTCTGCGTGGGCGACGACGCGGACGCGGTCGGGGTCATCTGCGGGGTGCACCCGGACGGGGTCGCCGCGCACGTGGAGCGACAGCGGACGCTGCTCCGGGCCGGCTGGCGGCTGTACGACGTGTTCGCCAGCCGCTGGTCGGACGATCCGATCCGGGCAGCCCTCGACCTCGCCTCCCGGATGGGGCGACCGTGACGTGATCAGTGCGCCGGAGTGGTCGGCTCGGAGGCGGCTACCCAGTTCGGGTGAACCTGGACGAAGGACCCGACGGTGTCGTCCCGCACCGAGCGGAGCAGTTCCAGGCTGGTCGGGCTGAGGATCTCGGCGCTGCCGACCCCGGGGACGGTACGGCTGTTGAACGTGCCGTCGTTGGTCTTGATCGTGGTGATCGCATCGGACTGGATTCCGCGCATGGCGAAGGCCCAGTCCTGCAGCGGGATGCCGCCGTCGTCCACGGTCATGGTCTTGCCGACCGCCGACAACAGCCCGGGCAGCTTGGTCGGCGAGTTCAGGCCCTCGGTCATCACCTGGTGCAGCACCGCCTTGAGGAACTGCTGCTGGTGGCGCTGCCGGCCGTAGTCGTAGTCGTGGTTGGCCAGCAGGTCCCGCTGCCGGACGAAGTCCAGCGCCTGCGCCGGGTCCAGGCAGTGGTTGCCCTTGGTGTAGACGTTCGGCATGACCCCGGGAATGCGGTGGTTCACCGTACCGTCGGGGTTGATCTTGTACGGCGGCGCGGGCTTGCCCGTCGCGTCGTCCCGGCCGACATGGATGGAGGTGGTGGTCTCGTCCACGTACATGCAGACCTTGCCGAGCACCTGGACGATCTGCTTGAACCCCTGGAAGTCGATGATCGCGCCAGCGTCCGGGGTGATCCCGGTCAGGTCACGTACGGTCAACGCCAGCAACTCGAAGCCGTGCGACAGGGCAGCGTCCCCGGTGAGCCCCCGACCACCGAAGGCGAAGGCAGCGTTGATCTTGTTCTTCCCGCCCGGGTACGACGTCGCGCCGTTGCGGTAGGCGGGGATGGTGACCAGCGAGTCCCGCGGCAGTGACACCAGGTACGCCTGGGAGTGGTCGGCCGGGATGTGCATCAGGATGATCGAGTCGGAGCGAATGAGCTGACTGGAGTCCTGGTGGGGACGGGTGTCGACCCCGACGAGCAGGATGTTCTTCGCTCCCGTGATGGTCCGATGCTGCTGAGGCGCCGCGGCACCGAGCAGGTTCTGCTGGTTGATCTTGCTGGTCGCGGTCTGAAGCAGATACTGGGCGCCACCCAGCGCCACCCCGCTGAGCACCATCAGCGTCGCGCCCAGGGCCACGCACCAGCGGGCCCAGCGCGGCCAGGGCCGGCGGGCCGATCGCCGCGACCGGACCGGGTCGGCCGGTCCGCCTCGAAGATCGGAGCGGGTGGTGATTGACTGCGACACGTGGATTCCCTGGGTCGGGGGGCGGGTAGCAAGCGGAACCAGGCTATGCCGCCTGTCGGTACTCGCCCAGGTCAGCGGGCTGTGAACTGGCTGGGAGGCCGTGCCGGGCGGCGACCTGCCGGCGCGGCGGAGGGAGCAGGACATGCGGTTTCGCCGGTTTCTGGTACCGGTCATCGTCGCGCTCGCGGCCGCCGGATGCCGCCCCGCGGCGCCCACGCCCACCTCCTCCGACGGCCTCCCCTCGTACGACCACATCGTGGTGGTGGTCGAGGAGAACCACTCGTACGGCGAGATCGTCGACAACGCCAACGCCCCCTACCTGGCCACGCTCGGGACGAACGGGGCGACCATGACCCAGTCGTTCGCGGTGACGCACCCCAGCGAACCCAACTACCTGGCGCTCTTCTCCGGCTCCACGCAGGCCCTTGCGAACGACTCCTGCCCGCACACCTACTCCGCGGAAAACCTGGGCCACCAGTTGATCATGGCCGGGCAGACCTTCGCTGGATACTCCGAGAGCATGCCCTCACCGGGCTACTCCGGCTGCGTCGACGGCCGGTACGCCCGCAAGCACAGCCCCTGGGTGAACTTCACCAACGTCCCGTCGTCGAGCAATCTGCGGTTCGCCGACTTCCCGACGGACTACGCCAGGCTGCCGAGGCTGTCGATCGTGGCGCCCGACCTGTGCCATGACATGCACGACTGCTCCGTTCCAGCCGGCGACACCTGGCTGAAGAACAACCTCGGCGGGTACGCCACCTGGGCGAAGACACACAACAGCCTGCTCGTGGTCACCTTCGACGAGGACGACCGCAGCGCGGACAACCGCATCCCCACCATCTTCTTCGGCGCGCACGTCGCCACCGGCGGCTACGGCCAGCGCATCACCCACTACACGGTCCTGCGCACCCTGCAGAACCTGACCGGCGTCGGTTGTACCGGCAACTCCTGCGCGGCCGGCCCGATCACCCGCATCTGGAACTGACCCTCGGAGCGATGGGCGGGCCGGGACGTGTCGTACCGGCCCGCCTCGCGTACGAACTGGATCAGCCGGCCAGTCGACGG
>JBARAE010000325.1:0-3420 GCA_049791715.1 Micromonospora sp. | reverse complement strand
GAGAGGCGGAGGCGTCGACGTACCCGACCACCCAGCCCAGCTCGCGCAGCCGGGCGATCAACGCGACCAGCGCCAGGAGGGCCGACAGCCCGACCACCCAGGTCTGCGCCGCACTGCCGCCGACGTGCCGGTCAACCGCATGCGAGACCGTGTGCGCCACCCCACCGATCAGATACCCGGCGAGGGAGACCGCGAGCGCGTCCGCCCACATGAGGGCCAGCAGCAGGGTCATCCCGATGCCGAGCTGGAACGCCCCCACGTCGTGCACGAAGTGCTCACTCGGCGGAAAGGTCACCGCGTCGCTGAACGAGGAGGGCGACACCAGCGCCCACACCCCGACGACCACCGCGACCAGCCCGAGCGCCGCGGCCACGACCCGCACCATGCTTCTCATGCCCACCTGACGGGCGGCCGGCCGCGGGTGTGACAGGCAACGACCCGGCGGGGGGCGAACCCCCCGCCGGGTCAGCTCCGCGAGATCAGGCCGGACCCTCGCTCACCCGCCGGATGTCCACCTCGACGTCGATGCCGGACTCGATGAAGATGTCGACGTACCGCTTCGCCCACTCCACCGCCTCCTCCTTCGACCGCACCTCGAGCAGCCCGAACCCGGCGATGAGTTCCTTGGTCTCGGTGAACGGCCCGTCGGTGATGGTGGTCCGGCCCTTGGTGGCGGTGATCCGGGCCGACTCCTCGCTGCTCTTGCAGAGCCCCTCGGCGGCGAGCAGCACACCGGCCTGCGCGACCTCCCCGATGAACTCGCCCATCCGCTTCTGGAACTCGGGGGTGGGCTCGAAGGTGCCGGGGACGCTCTCGTCCAGCTTGTGCATGAGCATGTAACGCATGGGTGGGTTCCCTTCAGGCGATGTGCGAACGGATGAAAACCGACACGGCGGAGAGCCAGCCGAAGATGAGGACCGAGCCGAGGGCCATCCGGATGCTGATGCTGTCCTGATCCGGCCAGGCCATGACGGCGACGGTCAGCAACGCGCAGACCAGGGAGAACGCGGCCCAGCCGTGCCGGCGGGACAGCTGGAAGCGCCGGGCGAAGACCACGCAGGCGATGGTCAGTGACCCGAAGGCCAGCATCGCGCCGACCCCGTGCCCGACGGCGTGCCAGCTCAGCGTCTCCGGCGCCCCCTCGGGGGCACCGGCCGGCCAGCCCATGCTCGGGTCGGAGACCAGCACCCCGGCCACCACCAGCCCGATCCCGAAGACGGCCACCAGCGCCGGCCCCCACGTACCGGCCGGGGTGCCCCGCAGGGCACGGCGCAGCCCGAGAGCGCCGGTCAGAGCCAGCAGCCCGGACACCAGGAAGTTGGTGGTCTGGATCCAGCCCCACTCGCCGAGGGCGAGCAGGCTCAGCGGTTGCCGGCTCAGGTCGAACCCGTCGCGGAAGACCACCTGCCCCAGCCCCACCAGGAGAAACAGCGGTCCGGCGGCGATCCCGCCGGCCAGCAGGGTCCGTGTCGGCACGGTTCGGGTCACCCCGGCCCGCGGCATTGTCGTACTGGTCATCTCGATCTCCTCGTCGTGATCGGCTCTCACGGACGCGTCGATCGGGTCGACCCGGATCCGACATGACGGCTCAAGATTTTTTCTAGCGGCCGCAGGCGGCGGCCCGGTCGAGCAGCAGCGCCCGCTCCCGGGCGTTGCCGGTGAGCGACGCCGCCCGCTCGAACTCGGCGCGGGCCTCGTCGTGGCGGCCGAGCTTGGCGAGCAGGTCGCCGAGCACGCTGGGCAGCAGGTGGTACTGCGCGAGCGTCGGCTCGTCGGCCAGAGCCCGGGCCAGCTCCAGGCCGGCGGCCGGCCCGTCGGCGAAGGAGACCGCGACCGCCCGGTTCAGCTCCACCACCGGCGACGGCACGACCCGGGCCAGCTCCGCGTAGAGCGCGGCGATCCGCGCCCAGTCGGTCTCCTCGGGGGTACGCGCCCGCGCGTGGCACGCGGCGATCTCCGCCTGGAGGGCGTACGGGCCGGGGTTGCCGCCGAGCGCCCGGGCGCGGTCCAGGGCGGCGAGCCCGCGGCGGATGAGCAGGTGGTCCCAGCGGCTGCGGTCCTGGTCGTTCAGGAGGATCGGCTCGCCGTCCGGACCGGTGCGGGCGGCAGTGCGGGACGCCTGGATCTCCAGCAGCGCGGCGAGGCCGTGCACCTCCGCCTCCTCGGGCATCAGCCCCTGCAGGATCCGGGCCAGGCGCAGCGCCTCCGCGCAGAGGGCGGGACGCATCCAGTCGTCGCCGGCGGTGGCCGAGTAGCCCTCGTTGAAGACCAGGTAGATGACCTCCAGCACCGAGGCGAGCCGGTCCGCGCGCTCCGCCGGGCCAGGGACCTCGAAGGGGACGCGGGCGTTGGCGAGAGTCTGCTTGGCGCGGGTGATCCGCTGGGCGATCGCCGGCTCGGAGGCGAGGAAGGCGCGCGCGATCTCCCCCGTGGTCAGGCCGCCGAGCAGCCGCAGGGTGAGCGCGGCCCGGGCGTGCGGCGCGAGGATCGGGTGGCAGGCCACGAAGATCAGCCGCAGCAGGTCGTCCTCGATCGGCTCGTCCAGGGCGGCGTCGAAGTCCGGGGTGAACTCCTCGTCGCCGAGGTCACGGCCGAGTTCGGCCAGCTTGCGGTCCTGGGTCTGCCGGCGGCGCAGCGCGTCGACCGCCCGCCGCTTGGCGACGGTCATCAGCCAGGCGCCGGGGTTGGCCGGTACGCCGTCGCGCGGCCACCGCTCCAGGGCCGCGACCAGCGCGTCCTGCGCCAATTCCTCCGCCTGGCCGAGGTCGCGCAGCATCGCGGTCAGACCGGCGATCACCCGGCCGGACTCCATCCGCCACACCGCCTCGACGGTGCGGTGCACCTCGGGCTCCCCCATGGCCACCCATCAGAGCAGGTCGTACCGTTTGGGAACAAGGACCGGGGTGCCGACGGCGCCGGGGGTGGGACGGTCGTGCAGCGCCACCCCGTACACCGGCAGCTTGCGGCCCGACCGGTCGGGGCAGGAGCCGTACCGGCCGCCGACCATGCCGACGGTGCCGTCCCCGCACCGCATCAGGTAGCCCTCGCCCGCCCAGAACCCGTCCACGCAGACGAAGTACCGGCACACGTCCAGCGCCGGCTGGTGGATCAGCGAGCCGCCGCAGTAGGTGTAGCCGAACGGGTTCTCCGGCGCCCCGCACCGGTCCGGCGTCGGAGTCGGAGTTGGGGTGGGCAGGGCCGTCGGAGTGGGGACCGGCGAGGTCGTGCGGCTCGGGGCCGGGCTCGGACTGGGAACCCGCGCGGCCGGTCCGGCGGTCTGCGGTGCCCGGCTGGCGGGCCGGTCGGCCGGGAACGACACCCGACGATCCACCGGCTGCCGGATGCGATCACCGGCGGCGACGCCGGCCGGTGCCGGTTGCGGCGCGGGCCGGCCCGGCAGCACCGGCTCGGCGCTGGGGG
>JBARAE010000324.1:0-4928 GCA_049791715.1 Micromonospora sp. | reverse complement strand
CCGACGAGAAAGGCGCCCTCAGCCAGGACCAGGCCGTCCTCATCGACGAGGTGATCGACGATCCCCACGCCCCCACGTTCGACTTCCAAGTCGTCAACGACGAGAAACTCGGCATCTACGACGCCATCGTCGGGGACCGAGAGGTGGCCGGGCTGACCTACAGCCCTTCTCGTCGGGGTATCCGGCCTCGTCGGGGTACTCGAAGGCGTAGCGGGTCGGCTTGGTTGGGTCGGTCATGGGGGTGTCCCTTCGTTGATGGTCATCAGATCGCTCCCGGGTCGTGGCGGTAGTCGTACTCGCCCAGCCGCATGTCGTCGACGGGGGGTGAAGGCCAGGCCATCGACGTACTTCTCGCTCCTGCAGGGGTCGTTCTCGTGCTTGGGTGTGCCGAGTCCTTACGAGCGAACGCGGATGATCGTCTTTCCCTTGATCCGCTCGGTCGGGTTGAAGGCGGCGACGGCGTCGTCGAGGGTCGCGACGTTGCCGATGTTCGTCCGCAGCCGACCATCCCTGATCCGCTGGACGACCTCACCCAGTTGCGCGCGATCGGCCTCGACAACGAAATCAACGGTCAGGCCGTCCGCCGGCTGTGCTTCGGGCGGGCCAGCAATGGTCACCAGCATTCCTCCGGCTCGGACCAGACCCGCAGAACGCTTCTGGATGTCGCCACCGATCACGTCAAAAACCAGATCGACGCCGACGACGTCTTCCAGGGCGTCGTTCTCGAGGTCGACGAACTCCTGCGCGCCGAAGGCGAGCGCGGTCTGGCGGTCGGCGGCACGTCCGGTGCCGATGACGTAGGCGCCGGCCTCTTTGGCGAGCTGGGTCGCCATCGAGCCGACTCCACCGGCCGCACCATGTACGAGGACGCTCTGCCCCGCCTGGAAACGGCCGTGCACGAACAGTCCCTGCCACGCGGTCAGGCCCGAGATCGGCAGGCTCGCCCCTACCGTGAAATCGACATCGCCCGGCAGCGGCGCAAGGTTGCGCGCCTCGATGGCCACGTACTCGGCCAGGGTGCCGTCGCGACTCCAGTCCGCGAGGCCGAACACCCGCTGTCCGACCGACAGACCCCTCGAGCCGTAGCCGAGCGCGCTGACGACGCCAGCCACCTCATGCCCGGGGATCGACGGCGAGCGGTCCCGCCCGAGTCGATCGGTCCAGGTCCCGGGCCACGTCAGCTCGCCCGGGGTGAATCCCGACGCATGTACCTCAACGAGGACGTCGTTTGCCGTCGCCTCCGGCTCCGGTCGCTCCGCCAGCATCATCCCGGCCGTTCCTGCGGCCTCGTCGGTCACAACAATCGCTTTCATTTGGACGCCTCTCTGTATCAGTCGTTCGCCGACACGGCACTTCACTTCCGCCATTTATGACGGCAGAGGTCGCTGTCTTGCCCGGCTGACCGTAAAGATCTGTGACGCGGAGTGCGGCCCCGGTGCACTTTGTTCGAGGCCACTCGTCGGTCGTGTGCCTGGCCCAGTTGCGGCACACCATCGCCGACTTCTACACCGGCGGCGAAGCCAGCCTCTCGACCCAGGCGCCGGACTGGCCAGCCGCCGGCCGGGCCAGGAGCGCTGTGTTGGGGGGCAACGCTTGCAGGCTCGGCATCCGGCGAGCTGGGCGCTGGCCGCTGTAGGCCGAAAGTCGATGTTTTGCGTGCGAGGGGTCTTGGCGCGACAGCTGGCCGACAGTAGGTGCCGCTCGTCTTCACCGCAGTGAGAAAGCTGCCATCGAGTCGTTCCTCCCACGTTGTACGGATTTGGGTCCGCCCGAGTCGCGGGAGGCGACGACGATCGCCGCCCTGATGGGTCAACGACGGCAGAGCCTAGCGCTAACGGACTGATGAGTCCAATTCCGGGTTTGGCGGTGAGCGAGTTCAGCTGCGAGCGCCTTGGTCATAACCGCCTGTCAGTGCAGCGTAGACCACCCCCGACGTGATGGTTCGCGAGGGGCCGAGCGATTATGGCGACGAGCGATCAACTGGACTATCTAGTCCGCGAAGGCTAGCATGCGGAGGTACTCGGTCATGGGGCGATCCGCCCGGCCACAGCCCCCGCTCAGACTGCGGCTCGGCTACTGCTGGACTCGAGTATCTGGACCGCCACTACCAGGACCTACAGGAAGGCGCGGCTGATGAAAACCGACCAGGACCGTGTCGTCGCATCCGCCCGAGCTGTCCTTCCGGCCACGGAGCGCCGGCGCACGGACATGACCACCCGCGGCTTCACGTTCGTCGCCGATGAACCGCACAACGGCGCACTCGGCGAAGGCCCGACGCCGACGGAGTACCTGTTGATGGCGCTTGCGTCGTGCACTGCTCAGACGCTGCGGCAGTACGTCGACTATAAGTACGACACCGCCGGTGACATCACCGTCGAGATCGACTACCACGAACCCGAGCAGGAAGGCGTAGAGCGTTACCTGCAGCGCACGATCACGCTGAGCGAAGACCCTGACCCCGACGACTTGAAGGTGATGCACGACATTGCCGAGAAGTCCCCGGTGACCCTGCTGATCCAGTTCGCATGGAGCGTGAGAACCGAGTTCGTCGGGCCGCGCTGAAATCAGGCCGCTCGCGGCTCGGGGATCACGGCCGAGCAGCAAGCGGTACTCGTTCCGCCCCAGGCGGCGACAGTGTTTCCGCCGGCCGCGACAGCTTGAACGCGATGCGGCGCCTTGCATGCGGCGCAGGTCCTAGTCCTGACGGACGGCCGGTGACTCGTGCCGGCAGCTCAGAACAGAGTCGGTGCGGTCGGCTCGATGACGCTGAAGCGTCTGCCGAGCAGGGCGAAGTTGTCGGAGGTCGTGTCGTCGGGGATCGGCAGCCCGTGGCGCTGCAATGCCTGGTCCACCAGTGCCCAGACGAGGTCACGGTAATGACGGGGCGTGCGCCAGCCGTGCGCGTAGAGATCGGCGTACGTGGAGAGCAGTTCGGGATGCTGGCGGCGCAGCCAGGCGAAGAACAAGTCTTTGACGCCGCGCCCCAGGTACAGCGGTGCCGGGAGAATGTTCCCTGCCCCTGCCCCTGCGTCGGCCAGGGTGCCGGTCAACTCGTCGATCTGCTCGGTGCTGCCTGTCAGTTAGGGCCGGATCGGCGCGACGAACATGGTGGGGGTAAGGCCGACGTCGCGCAAGGCTCGCGATGTGATCAGCCGGGCCACGGTGGATGGTGCGCCGGGTTCGAACGAGCATCGCAGTGCCTCGTCGAGGAAGGCGATGGACATGCCGAGCTCGATGTTGACACGCTGAGCTGCGACAGCGAGCTGATCCAGGTCGCGGCCTGGCCGCGCTGATCCTGCTGGCCGGCGCGCTCGGCGACCGCTACGGCCGCACGCGAATCTTCCTCGTGGGTATCGCCGGGTTCACCATCGCGTCGATCATGCGCGCGGTCGTCCCGATCATGAGCTCACTGATAGTCGCCCGCATCCTGCAGGCCATCGGCGGGCCTCGTCGCTCTCTCCGCAGCCGGCAACAGCTGGGGCGGCGCGATCAGTACTGAACCGAGGGGTGGCGTGCCCGCATTGCGGCACGTGATCTAGCTATCCATGCTGGCCCGGCCAGCGCGTCGGAAGGTGACGTGTGACCGAAATCAAGATGAGCGGCCGAACGATCTCGAAGCGGAATCTAGCGGCACCGCTGCGAGCCTTTCTGCGAACTGAGTCCGGCAGCGCCGGCGTGCTCGTGGCCGCCATCGTCGCCGCACTGCTCTGGGCCAACATCGACCTCGGCTCCTACGAAGCCGTCTGGCGCACCCAACTGTCCCTACGAGTCGGGCACCTCGAGCTCTCCCGCGACCTGCACACCTGGATCAACAGCGGCTTGATGACGCTGTTCTTCCTGGTCGTCGGCCTTGAGGCGCGGCGCGAGTTCGACCTCGGCGACCTACGGGACCGGCGACGTTTCGTGCTGCCCGGCGTGGCCGGCGTGATCGGCATGCTGATCCCGGTTCTGATCTTCCTGGTGATCAACCACGGCGGGCGGGGCGCGCATGGCTGGGGCGTGGCTATGTCGACCGACACCGCCCTCGCGTTGGGTCTGCTGGCACTGCTCGGCCGGGGCGTGCCCGACCGGGTCCGGATCTTCCTGCTCACCGTGTTCGTGGTCGACGACTTGATCGCACTCATCGTCATCGCCCTGGTCTACAGCGACGACATCAAGATGATGCCCATCGTGGTGGCGGTAGCGGCGTTCGCGGTCATGCTGGCCATCCGCGCAGCCGGCGTCCGACGTGGTTCGGCGTACGTGCCGGTCGCCATCGTGATGTGGGGCGCAATGCTGGTCAGCGGAGTCGACCCGGTGGTGGCCGGACTGGCCATCGGGTTGACCGCGTTTGCCTACTCTCCCGGCCGAGCTGAGCTCGAGCAGGTCAGCGGGCTGTTCCGGTCGTTCCGTGAGCAGCCGACGCCCAAGCTCGCGCGTACGGCTTCGATCGGCCTCGCGAATACGCTATCGCCCAACGACCGCCTTCAGCGCATCTACCACCCTTGGTCCAGCTACGTCATCGTGCCGCTGTTCGGCCTGGCCAACGCTGGCATCAGCATCGACTGTCCGTTCCTGGCCCAGGCGTTCGCGTCGCCTGTCACCTGGGGCGTACTGCTCGCGTATGTCGTCGGCAAGCCGCTCGCCGTGATCGGCACCTCGGCCGGGCTCACCTGGATCTCACACGGCCGCATCCGTCCGGCCGTGGGGTGGGCGGGCGTGCTCGGTAGCGGCACGATCGCCGGTGTCAGCTTCACGGTGTCGCTGCTGATCGCCAGCCTTGCCTTCACCGGCGACCAACTGGCCGAGGCCAAAGTCGGGGTGCTCAGCGCCGCGATCGTATCCTCAGCGCTGACCTGGACCGCGTTCAGCGTCACCAACATGCTGCCCAAGGACAAGCGCACCCGGGCGCTCTTCGGCGACATGGCGGAGCTGATCGACCTCATCCC
>JBARAE010000323.1:0-3319 GCA_049791715.1 Micromonospora sp. | reverse complement strand
GGTCGCGGCGGCCGTCACCGCCCAGGTCGGCGCGGTGGACTTCGTGGCCCTGGTCGCCCCGCAGGTGGCGCGGCGGCTGGTTCGCGCGGAACGGCCACCGCTGCTCTGCGCCGCGCTGCTCGGCGCGCTGCTGCTGGTGTTGGCCGACCTCGCCGGCCGGCGGCTCGTCGCCCCCACCCAGTTGCCGGCCGGCGTCCTCACCGCCGCGATCGGCGGCCCGTACCTGATGTTCCTGCTGCTGCGTGCCCGCCGGAGGTCGTCGTGACCGTCCCTGCCCGAGCGGAGGCCTGATGCTCGCCACCCGTGACCTCGCCGTCGGCTACGACGGCCGGACCGTCCTGGACGGGCTCGACGTCGACCTGCCCGCGGACGCCTTCACCGTCGTCGTCGGACCGAACGCCTGCGGCAAGTCGACACTCCTGCGCACCATGGCCCGGCTGCTCACCCCGCGTCGCGGCGCCGTGCTGCTCGACGGTACGGCCATCCGCGACCTGCCCACCCGGGAGGTGGCCCGGCGCCTCGGCGTCCTGCCGCAGAGCCCCCTGGTGCCCGAGGGGGTCACCGTGGCCGACCTGGTGGGCCGGGGCCGGCAGCCGTACCAGCGGTGGTGGCGGCAGTGGTCCGAGCAGGACGCCGCCGCCGTCGACCGGGCGATGGCGCTCGCCGACGTCACCGCGCTGGCCGACCGGCCGGTGGACACCCTCTCCGGCGGGCAGCGGCAGCGGGTGTGGATCGCGATGACCCTCGCCCAGGACACCGGGATTCTGCTGCTGGACGAGCCCACCACCTTCCTCGACCTGGCCCACCAGGTGGAGGTGCTGGACCTGCTGCACCGGCTGCGCGCCGAACGCGGCCGGACCGTGGTCGCCGTGCTGCACGACCTCAACCAGGCCGCCCGGTACGCCGACCACCTGATCGCCATGCGGGCCGGCGCGGTCGTCGCGGCCGGACCGCCGCGGGACATCCTCACCGCCGAGCTGGTCCGCGCGGTCTTCGGCCTCGACTGCGTCGTCGTGCCCTGCCCGGTCACCGGCGCCCCGCTGGTGGTGCCCGCGCTCACCCGCCCGTCGCTCCCGCCGGCGTCCGTCGCCGCCCCCGAACCGCCCGACCCGGCATCGACCTCCCGCCCCCCGGGCGCGGCCGATCCCGCCGTCCCCGCCGCCCGATCCACCGTCGCCGACGCGGACCTCCCGCGCGTCGACCCGCACCCATCGAAAGGACACTGATGCGTCGTCTCGCCGCCGCGCTCACCGCGGCCGTCACCCTCGGCGTCGGACTCACCGCCTGTGGTGAGAGTGACCCGGTCACCGGCACCGCCGCCGGGGAGACCCGGGAGATCACCCACGCCATGGGCACCACCACGGTGCCCGCCGAACCGAAGCGCGTGGTCGTGCTCGACACCGACAAGATCGACACCGCGCTCTCGCTCGGCGTCACGCCGGTCGGCGCGGCCGTCGCCGGGGAGGCGAAGAGCTGGCCCACCTACTTCGGCGCGGAGAAGCTCGCCGGCATCACGGAGGTCGGGGTGCTCACCGAGCCCGACCTGGAGGCGATCAACGCGCTCAAGCCGGACCTGATCCTCGGCAGCAAGTTCCGCCAGGAGAAGTTCTATGACGAACTGGCCGCCATCGCGCCGACCGTCTTCACCGAGAAGGTGGGCATCACCTGGAAGGAGAACTTCCTCCTCGACGGCCGGGCGCTCGGCAGGGAGCAGAAGGCCAAGGATCTGCTCGCCGCGTACGAGAAGCGGGCGCAGGAGGTCGGTGCCGCGCTCGGTGACGCGGCGTCGCGGGAGGTGTCCATCGTGCGCTTCATCCCCGGCAACATCCGGGTGTACGGCCCGGACTCGTTCTCCGGGATCGTGGTCGGCGACACGGGGCTCGGCCGCCCCGCGCGGCAGCGCCTCGACGGCAAGGAGGACAAGCGCTTCGACCTGGTCAGCCCCGAGCGGATCAACGAGGTCGACGGTGACGTCATCTTCGTGACCGCGTACGGCGAGAAGGCCGCCGCCGAGCAGGCCAACGTCACCGCCGGCAGCCTCTGGCAGAACCTGTCCGCGGTCAAGGCCGGCAAGGCCCACGTCGTCGCCGACGAGACCTGGATGACCGGCATCGGCGTGACCGCCGCCAACAAGATCCTCGACGACCTCGAAAAGCACCTCCCCGCCACCTGACGCACCCCCGCCCCGGGGGACGCCCCCTCGGCGGCGCGAATTCACGGAAAGAGTGGCTATTCCCGCTGGAATGGCCACTCTTTCTCTGTAAGAGGGGTCAGTGGGCGGCGCTTCTCTGTAAGAGGGGTCAGTGGGCGGCGCGGTGCCGGCTGCGCAGGGCGGTACGGATCTCCGCGAGGAGGCCGTCGAAGTCTTCCTTCATGCGCTTGCTGGTGACGTGCAGGACGATCCAGTCGTCGCCGACCATCCGGTTGAGACGCTGGCGGTCACGGTGGAACTGGGCCGGGTCGTCGTGCCACTGGCCGTCGTATTCGACGGCCACCTTGAGATTCGGCCAGGCGAGGTCGACCCTCGCTACGAACCGACCGTCACGCGTGATCACATGCTGGGTCACGGGTCGAGGCAAGCCGGCGCGGACGAGCCGAACTCGGAGCCGCGACTCGGGCAGGGACTCCGCCCCTCCATCCACCAGGCCCACGGCGTCGGCGAACCTTCGAACGCCTCGGTCTCCGCGTCTCGCCGCCAGGTAGCCCTGCAACTCCTCCAGTCGCACCGCCCCGCAGTGCAGCAATGCGTCGATCAACGCCACCGCCTCTACCACGTCGTGCCAGCAGGCCAGGTCCCAGCAGGTCCGCGCCCCGGTCGTGACAGGCATCCCGTCAAGCCGCTGCACCTCACCCTCGCGCCACGCTGCGACGTGAATGAGCAGACCCGCCAAGGGGCCGAAGCGGGACGACGGGTCCACCAGCACCTCGATTGGCTCCTGCTCCCTCGGGGACGGTCCGCCGAGTACAGCGACTGCTGAGCGGCCGGCGATTGCACACCCGGGAGGAAAGAGCCAGCACGCCGCCGCCCGACATCGGGTGCGGTGCGATATCTCCAGTCGAGCGTCGGCATACACGTTGTGGAACACCTGGCGCCAGGCGCTGCTCCGAAGATCGTTCCTGGTCAACAGGCCCTGATTGACCGCGTCCCGGGCGAAGAACACTTTTCCGACCAGCTCGGCCGGCCGACGAGGAGTACGAGCCACCCCCCAACCCTGACCAAACTGCCCGCCCTTCCGAAACCCCCTGTGGACAACCCCCACCCCCTCCTCCCACCCCGCCTGCAAATACACGGAAAGAGTGGCTATCCGGCACCCGATAG
>JBARAE010000322.1:0-3432 GCA_049791715.1 Micromonospora sp. | reverse complement strand
GCCTTCTGGCGGACCGGACCACCGCGCTCAAAGCGCCGGGCCCGCACGAACCGGGCCGTCCGGGGCATGGACGCCGGCCGCACCCTGCGGGACGATGCGGGGAGGGCGGGGCACGGGGAACGGGGAGTCCACATGGCAGCAGCGGACGCGCCCGCGCGGCGCCGGATCACGTTGACCGGCATCAGCTCGCGGGCCTGGGAGCACCCCGCGGACCGGGGTGCCCTGGTCGCGCTCCGGGAGCTGCGCGGATTCGACGAGGTGCTCCGGACGTTCTTCGGGATGTGGAACGAGCGGGCCTTCCGCCTCTCCTACCTGGCCTCCGGCATCCGGGTCGATCACCGCCAGTACCCGCGGGTCTACCAGCGCTGGACGGAGGCGGCCGCGACTCTCGACGTGGCGGAGCTGCCCGAGCTGTACGTCACCCAGTCGCCCTGGCTCAGCGCCGAGGCGATCGGCCTGGACCGGCCGTTCGTCGTGCTCGGCTCGGCCTGCGTGCAGCAGCTCGACGACGACGAGCTGCGCTGCCTGCTGGGCCACGAGTTGGGGCACGTCGGCAGCGGGCACGCCGTGTACAAGACGATGCTGATGGTCCTGACCCGCTGGGCGGCCAACCTGAGCTGGCTGCCGGTGGGCGCGCTCGCGCTGCGGGGGATCATCGCGGCGATGCTGGAGTGGTGGCGCAAGGCGGAACTCTCCGCCGACCGGGCCGGCCTGCTCGCCGTTCAGGACCCGGCCGCCGCGCTGCGCCTGCTGATGAAGCTCGCCGGCGGCGGTGACCTGGCGGAGATCGACACCGCCGCGTTCCTGGAACAGGCCGCCGAGTACGAGGGTGGCGGGGACCTGCGGGACAGTCTGCACAAGATGCGCATGACCGCGTGGAGCACCCATCCGGTCCCGGTGGCCCGGGCCGCGCAGCTGCGCCGGTGGGTCGACTCCGGGGCGTACGGGCGGGTGCTGGCCGGGGACTACCCGCGCCGGGTCGACGACGCGACGACCAGTGTCTCCGCCGAGATGCGGGCGGCCGCCGAGGCGTACCGGGAGGAGTTCGGCCGTTCCACCGACCCGCTGGTCGGGCTCCTGCGCCGGCTCGGCGACGGGGCGGGCGACATGGGTGAGTGGGTCGGTGGCGCCACCGGGCGGGCGCGCTCCTGGATGGGTGACGCGGCGGAGGCCGCCAACCGGGCCCGCCGCGCGGGTCGCGGTCGCGCGGCCGACGGCGGTACCGACCACGGTACGGCCGGAGCCGCTCCGACGGGCTCGGCAGGTGGGCCCGGGTAAGGCCGACATACGATGCCGGTCATGACCACACCGATCATGTCCGAGTCCGAGGTACGGGCCGCCGTCGAGCGTGAACTGCCCGGAGTCCGTGCCGACCTCGAACGCCTCGTCCGCATCCCGGGCATCGCCTTCGAGGGCTTCGACCACTCGCACGTGGAGCGTTCCGCCGAGGCGGTGGCCGAGTTGCTGCGCGGCTGCGACCTCGACGTGAAGATCGTGCGTTCCGGCGGTCAGCCCGCGGTGATCGGCAAGAAGCCCGCTCCGCCCGGCGCGCCCACCGTGCTGCTCTACGCCCACCACGACGTCCAGCCGGTCGGCGACCGCCTGCTCTGGCTGTCCGACCCGTTCGAGCCGGTGGAGCGGGACGGCCGCCTCTACGGCCGGGGCGCCGCCGACGACAAGGCCGGCATCATGGCGCACGTCGCGGCGTTGCGCGCGTTCGGCGACCGTCTCCCGGTCGGCGTGGTCCTCTTCATCGAGGGCGAGGAGGAGTACGGCTCCGACTCGTTGGAGCGGCTGCTCGCCGAGTACCGCGACGAGATCGCCTCGGACGTCATCGTGATCGCCGACTCCGGCAACTGGGACATCGGCGTACCGGCGCTGACCACTTCGCTGCGCGGCATCGTGAACTGCTTCGTGGAGGTCCGCACCCTGGAGCACGCCGTGCACAGCGGCATGTTCGGCGGCGCGGTGCCGGACGCGCTGACCGCGCTGATCCGGCTGCTGGCCACCCTGCACGACGACGCGGGTGACGTGGCCGTCGAGGGCCTGGTGGGCCGGGAGGGCGCGAGCGTCGACTACCCGGAGGACCGGTTCCGCGTCGAGGCGGGCGTGGCCGAGGGCGTGCAGTTCATCGGTACCGGCCGGATCACCGACCGGCTGTGGACCAAGCCGGCGCTCGCCGTGCTCGGCATCGACGCACCGGCCACCGGCGAGGCGCCGAACGCGCTGGTCCCGTCGGCGAAGGCGAAGCTGAGCGTACGGCTGGCGCCGGGCGACGACCCGAAGAAGGCGTACGCGGCGCTGCGCGCGCACCTGGAGAAGTACGCCCCGTGGGGCGCGCACGTGACGGTGACCTTCGAGCACGACGGCAACCCGTGCGTCATCGACGCCAGCGGGCCGATGTTCGACGCGGCCCGGTCGGCGTTCCGGGGCGCCTGGGACGGCACCGACCCGGTGGACATCGGCGTGGGCGGCTCCATCCCGTTCATCGCGACGTTCCAGGAGATGTTCCCGGAGGCGGCGATCCTGGTGACCGGCGTGGAGGACCCGCACGCCCGGGCGCACGGCCCGAACGAGAGCCTGCACCTGGGCGAGTTCGCGCGGGTCTGCCTGGCGGAGGCGCTGCTGCTGGCGAAGGTCGCGGAGGCGGGCGCGAACCGGAGTTAGGTGTCGGAACCGTAACTTCCGGGCCGATGTCGGAGTTTGCGGTGTGTCGGGCGCAGGGTTGTTATAGCCTTTCGAACATGCGTACGAACGATGAGATGGCACGGCTCAAGGCCGCCGTCAGTGCCCTGGGGGACGTCGACGTCTCCGCGTGGTCCGAGGACACGCTCAAGGACCAGCTCGGGGAGCTCTCCGAGGCTCTGGTCACGCTCGACACGCTGCTCACCCGGATCGCCGAGGAGGTCCGCGCCCGAGGGCTGCGGATCGAGGAGCCCGTCTCCGCCTGACCGCGTCCAGCCACTGCCCCCGGCCTGCGGCAGGTTGCGGTCTTCGGCACGCCGGATACCGCGCCCTGCCGCAGGCGAGGCGGTGAGCCGCTGGTCGCGGCCGTCTGCACGCCGGATATCGCGACCTGCCGCAGTCCGGGCCGGTCAGCCGCACGCCGGGGGCTGGTCAGCCGTCGGCCCGGGCCGGTCGGCCGCGGGCGTTGGCGGTCAGCCGTGGGCCCAGGGCGAGTCGATCACCGACATCCCCGGCGGTGTCGGGGGTGGCTGGCAGGATGGGATCCGTGCGGTTCCTCGACCTGGCGGCCACGTCCGCCGCGGTGGGCTCCACCAGCGGCCGGCGGGCCAAGGTGGAGCTGCTCGCCGCCGCCCTCCGCGGGTTGGATCCGGCCGAGGTGCCGGCAGGCTCCGGCTACCTCGCCGGCGAGCTGCGGCAACGGCAGACCGGGGTGGGCTGGGCCAGCCTGCGGGATCTCCCACCGCC
>JBARAE010000321.1:0-5121 GCA_049791715.1 Micromonospora sp. | reverse complement strand
GATCGTCGAGCATCCGGCCGAACATCTTCGGGAACCAGAAGTAGATGCCGGAGAAGACGGCGAACACGATCGTGCCGAAGAGCACGTAGTGGAAGTGCGCCACCACGAAGTACGAGTCGTGCACGTGGAAGTCGATCGGCGGGCTGGCGAGCAGCACACCGGTCAGACCGCCGAAGAGGAAGGTCACCAGGAAGCCCAGCGCGAAGAGCATCGGCGTCTCGAAGCTGAGCTGGCCCCGCCACATGGTGCCGATCCAGTTGAAGAACTTCACCCCGGTGGGCACGGCGATCAGGTAGCTGAGGAAGCTGAAGAACGGCAGCAGCACCTGGCCGGTGGCGAACATGTGGTGCGCCCACACGCTCATCGACAGGGCGGCGATGGCAATCGTCGCCCCCACCAGGCCCTGGTAACCGAAGACCGGTTTCCGGGAGAAGACCGGGATGACCTCGGTGATGATGCCGAAGAACGGCAACGCCACGATGTAGACCTCGGGATGGCCGAAGAACCAGAACAGGTGCTGCCAGAGCATCGGCCCGCCGGTCGCCGCGTCGTACACGTGGGCGCCCAGCTCCCGGTCGGCCAGCGCGGCGAGCAACGCCGCGGCCAGCAGCGGGAACACCAGGATGGCCAGCAGCGCGGTGATCAGGATGTTCCAGGTGAAGATCGGCATCCGGAACATGGTCATCCCCGGCGCCCGCAGGCTGAGGATGGTCGTGATGATGTTGACCGCGCCCAGGATGGTGCCCAGACCGGAGACGACCAGGCCGACCGCCCACATGTTCGCCCCCACCCCGGGTGAGTGGTCCGGCCCGGCCAGCGGCTGGTACGCCGTCCACCCGAAGTCGGCGGCGCCGCCGGGGGTCAGGAACCCGCCGAGGACGGTCAGCCCGCCGAACAGGTAGAGCCAGTACGCGAAGGCGTTGAGCCGGGGGAACGCCACGTCCGGGGCGCCGATCTGCAGCGGCACGAGATAGTTGGCGAACGCGAACACCATCGGCGTCGCGAAGAGCAGCAGCATGATCGTGCCGTGCATGGTGAACAGCTGGTTGTACTGCTCCGGCGACAACAGCTGCATGCCCGGGCGCGCCAGCTCCGCCCGCATGACCAGCGCCAGCAGGCCGCCCACCAGGAAGAACCCGAACGCGGTCAGCAGATACATGATGCCGATCTGCTTGGCGTCGGTGGTGCGCAGCAGCCGCGCCAGCGCGGACCCGCGGACCGGCCGGTTGACCGGCCCGATCACGGTGACAGCCGACCGTGGTGCGACCCGCAAATCCATCGGCACTCCCCTCCCCTGCCGCGCGGCCCGCACGGCTGGCGCCCTCGCTGGTCCCTCTCCGCTTCCGCCGGCGTTCAAACCCGGGAAATGCCACACCGGGCGGCTCCGGCCGTCAGCTCTGGGAGCGCCCCGCGGATCCTTCGGCGCGCGTCGAGGCCAGGCCCATGCCGACGACCTGACGCACGGCGACGATCGCGGCGGCGCTGAGCAACTGGTCCCATGCCGGGGGCAGGGCCAGCCGGAGCAGCCCGGCCGCCAGCCACAGGTCGAGCGCCACGCGAAGGGCCAGCCGCCCGTCCCGGACCGAGATCAGGACCACCAGCCCCGCGACCAGGCCGGCCGCGACGCAGGCCAGCGAGGCGTACCCGAGCACAGCGTTCATCGTCGTTGCCCGGCCGAATCGTCCACCGGGTCGGGCGTGTGCCCGGCGGCGTGCTCGTGCGCCAGTTCGGTGCGCTCCTGCCTGATCTCCCGGGCCAGGAAGAAGTTCAGGGCGGTACGGATGGCGGCCACGGCGGCGAGTTCGGCGATCTCCCGCAGGGTCGGCGCGATCGCGGTCCGCAGGATGTCCGAGGCGAGCTGGAACTCCAGCCCGAGCGCCAGGAACCGGCCCAGTCCCAGCCGGACCGGGACGAATGCGCGGGTCCGCCGGTCACGAATCCCGCTGACCAGGAAGCGGACCAGGGCGGTCATCGCGCCGAAGAAGATGATCAGTGCTCCGGCAGCCTCCACCAGACGCACCAGGAGGTCGACCGACTGGGACAGCAAGTCCTCGCCAAGGACATGTTCCATGCCCGCGTGTCCTGCCCCAGGCCCGCCCCGCTACACCGTCATCCGATCCGGCGTGACAAAGTCAACTCGTCGACGCCGGCGAGGTCCGCCAGTGCGCTGCCATCGCCGAGCTTGTCGCGGCTGATCACGCTGAGGCTGCCGTCCGTCCCCAGGACCACCCCGGCCAGCCGGCTCAGGTCACCGTGCCCCGGGCTGCGGGCTCCCTGCCGGATCTCACTCTCGCTGATCTGCGAGGCGCGCACGACGACCAGGAAGGGCGTTCAGCTTGGACAGCGTCCGTTCGCCGGAGATGCGGAGGAGCAGGACCACGGGTGTGACGACGCAGTCGGCGGGGATAGCGGCAGGGTGATACGGCAGCCCCGCACCCGGCGTTCCCGGCTCGCCGCCCTGAGCACCAGCTTCTGGCTGGTCCCGGCGGCGTTCGCGGCCGGCGCCGTCCTGTTGGCGGTCGGGCTCTCGGTGCTGGAGCTGCGGTTGGCGCTTCCGGTGAACGACATCCTGCCCAGCAGCCCCGCCGGCGCCCGATCGCTGCTGTCCGCGATCATCACCGCGATGATCTCGTTCACCGCGCTGGTCTTCTCCATCACGGTGGTGGCCCTGCAGCTCGCCAGCAGCCAGTACTCCCCCCGGGTCCTGCGCACCTTCCTCCAGGACCGGGTCACCCAGGTCACCCTGGGAACCTTCGTCGCGACGTTCCTGTTCGCGATGGTCGTGCTCGCCACGCTGCCGGACCGCTCCACCGTACGCCTGCCGGAGCTGTCCCTGGCGGTCGCGATGGCCCTCGTGCTCGCCAGCAGCGCCCTCTTCATCTACTACCTGCACCACATCACCACCGTCATGCGGGTGTCGCACATGATCGCCGCCATCGCGGCGCAGACCCGCCGCACCATCGACGAGCACTACCCCCATGAGCAGGACGGCGGCGAGGTGTCCCTCGCACCCCCTACCCAGACGGTCTGCGCGGGTCTGCCGGGACTGGTCGACGACATCGACCTCGACCTGCTCGCCGCCCTCGCGCGGCGACACGGCTGCGCCATGTCCGTCCTGCCCGCGCCGGGGGACTTCGTCGTCAGCGGGCAGCCGCTGCTGACCGTCCACCCGACCCGCAACGGCACCCCCACGACGCCGGTCCTTGGCAAAGAGGCCGCCCGGGTGGTGACGATCAGCGTCGAGCGCACGCCGGGTCAGGACGTCGGCTTCGGCTTCCGGCAGCTCGCCGACATCGCCGAACGCGCTCTCTCCCCCGGCATCAACGACACCAGCACTGCCGTCCGCGCCCTGCAGGAGATGCACGACCTACTCCGGCGTCTGGCCGGTCGGCCGTTCCACCCCTGGGTGGTGCGGGACGACGACGGGATCGTCCGGGCCCGGGCCGAACGGCAGCCCTTCGACAGCTTCCTCGCCGTCGCGGTCGACGACGTCCGGGACGCCGGCCGGAATCAGCCGCGCATCGCCCGCCTGCTCGATGACCTGCTCGCCGACCTGGAGTCGAGGGCGTTGCCGCAGCACCTTCCCGCCGTCCGCCGGCGCCTCGCCTAGCTGCCCGCGCACGGCTGTGCTTCATCCGACTCCGGTCAGCTCGTCGGCCAGGGCACCGTCGGTTGCAGCACCGCCTCCTGCAGCGCCACCGTCCGCAGCCGGGTCACGTGCTGGTACTCCGGGTCGGCCACCATCCGGCAGAACGCCTCCCGGCTCGGGTAGCGGACCAGCAGCACCGCGTCCCACGCCTGGCCGTCCTCCGCCACCAGCGCCCGCGCGCCGTCCCCGGCGTACAGCACCTCGCCGCCGTAGCGCGGCAGGAACGTCTCCCCCAGCTCGGCGGCGTATCGGGCGTAGGAGTCCCGGCCGCCGGGGGCGAAGCGGAGCAGGTTCAGCATGACCACCGGGGCCTGCGGGTCCTCGCCCAGGAAGTCCTTGAGGTCTCTGCCCAACGGATCGACGGCCATCTCGAACTCCTCGCCTCGCACGGGTCGCCGGCCAGCGTACCGGGGCTGCCGCCGTCGGTGAAGATCACCTTCACGCTGCCGGCCGTCGAGGGCCCGGGCAGGATCAGCACGGCCGACGGTGGGCCCGACGCTCGTTTCCCCTGATCAGGTCGGGGGTAGGAGGACCAGCACCGACGGGCCGGCTCGGCTGGGGCCCCGCCGAACTCATCGCCCGATCGACCGCATGGGGGCGAAGACATGCGCTTGCTGGCAGGACGGTACCGACTGGTGGAGCCGGTCGGCCGGGGCGGCACCGCCGTCGTCTGGCGCGCGGTCGACGAACTGCTCAACCGCCGGGTGGCGGTGAAGATGCTGGCGCCCCGGCTGGCCCACGACCCGCAGTCCCGCGCGCTGATCCGGGCCGAGGCACAGATCGCGGCCCAGCTCAACCACCCCCACGTCGCCAACGTGTACGACTACGGCGAGGCCCGGGCGGGTGGCCCGCGTCGGGTGCCGTACCTGGTGCTGGAGTTCGTCGACGGCGAGACGCTGGCCGGCCGCCTGCATCGCCGGGGTGCGTTGGAGTGGCCGGAGGCCGTACGGATCTGCGCCGACGTGGCCGCCGCGCTGGCCGCCACCCATGCGTCCGGACTGGTGCACCGGGATGTGAAGCCGAGCAACGTGCTGCTCTCCCCGGCCGGCGTGAAGCTGGTGGATCTCGGGATCGCGCTGGCGGTCGGCGCCGAGTCGGCCAACAGCCGGGGCGAGGTGCGCGGCACCCCCTCCTACATGGCGCCGGAACAACTCGCCGGTGGTGCGGCGGTACCGGCGAGTGACGTGTACGCCTTCGGCCTGGTCCTGTACGCCTGCCTCTCCGGCCGGGCGCTGCGCCGGACCGACGGTACGCGTCCCGAGCCGGTGGACCCTGAGGTGGCCGTACGCGGCCTGGGCGCTGCCCCCGAGGAGGTCCGCCAACTGTGCCGGCGTTGCCTCACGCCCGCGCCGGCGGATCGGCCGACCAGCGCGGAGGTGGCCCGGCTGCTGGCCGGGGTGGCCGGGATTCCCGCGGCCACCGGCAGCGCCGCCTTGGCGAGCCCGGCGGTGACCGGCAACGCCGCCGTGGCA
>JBARAE010000320.1:0-3862 GCA_049791715.1 Micromonospora sp. | reverse complement strand
CAGGATGCACTCGTGCGCCACCAGGCCCTTGTTGCCGGCGTACAGCACCGGGAAGTGGTTGCGCAGCCGCGCCGCCACGTAGTTCGCGGCCAGCACCGCCACCCCGGTGGCCCGGGTCAGCCCCTGCGCGCCCATCATCCGCAGGTACGCCCACGGGATCGGCAGGATGCCCGCCGAGCCGTACCTCGCCGCCGAGATCGCCGGCATGCCGTCGACGTGCACGCCCAGCGGGTCGCCGGGCAGGAACGGCGCCAGGTGCGCGCGGACCGCCACCGGACCCACGCCCGGGCCGCCGCCGCCGTGCGGGATGCAGAAGGTCTTGTGCAGGTTCAGGTGCGACACGTCGGCGCCGAACCTGCCGGGCTTGGCGAACCCGACCAGGGCGTTGAGGTTCGCCCCGTCGACGTACACCTGACCGCCGGCGTCGTGCACCTTCGCGCACAGCTGCGCGATGCCCGTCTCGTACACCCCGTGCGTCGACGGGTACGTCACCATGATCGCGGCCAGGGCGTCCCGATGCTTGTCGATCTTCGCGTCGAGGTCGACCAGGTCGACGTTGCCGTCGGCGTCGCAGGCCACCACGACGACCCGCATGCCGGCCATCACGGCGGACGCCGCGTTGGTGCCGTGCGCCGACGACGGGATCAGGCACACGTCCCGCTGCCCGGCGCCGCGCGAGGCGTGGTAGGCCCGGATCGCCAGCAGCCCCGCCAGCTCCCCCTGCGACCCGGCGTTGGGCTGCACGCTGACCGCGTCGTAGCCGGTCACCTCCGCCAGCCACGCCTCCAGCTGCGCGATCATCTCCCGGTACCCGGCGGTCTGCGCGTCGGGCGCGAACGGGTGGACGTGCGCGAACTCCGGCCAGGTGATCGGTTCCATCTCGGTGGTCGCGTTGAGCTTCATCGTGCACGACCCCAGCGGGATCATGCCCCGGTCCAGGGCGTAGTCGAAGTCCGACAGCCGCCGCAGGTAGCGCAGCATCGCCGTCTCGGAGTGGTGGGTGCGGAACACCGGGTGGGTGAGGAAGTCACTGGTGCGGGCCAGCGCCTCGGGCAGCGCCGCGTCCACGTCGCCGTCGCACCCGTCGACCCCGAACGCGGCCCACACCGCCGCCAGGTGCGCCGCGGTGGTGGTCTCGTCGCAGGAGATCCCGACCCGGTCGGCGTCGACCAGCCGCAGGTTCACGTTCCGCTCCGCGGCGGCCGCGACCACCTCCGCGGCCCGGCCCGGCACGGTCGCCGTCACGGTGTCGAAGAACGGCACGTCCGCGACCTCGACGCCGCCGGCGCGCAGCCCGGCCGCGAGCCGCGCCGCCATGTCGTGGGTACGCCGGGCGATCGCCCGCAGCCCCTCCGGGCCGTGGTAGACGGCGTACATGCCGGCCATCACGGCGAGGAGCACCTGGGCGGTGCAGATGTTGCTGGTCGCCTTCTCCCGGCGGATGTGCTGCTCGCGGGTCTGCAACGCCAGCCGGTACGCCGGGTTGCCGTCCGCGTCCTTCGACACGCCGACCAGCCGGCCGGGCAGCATCCGCTCCAGGCCCGCCCGCACCGCCAGGTAGCCGGCGTGCGGCCCGCCGAAGCCCATCGGCACGCCGAAACGCTGGGTGGTGCCGGCGGCGATGTCCGCGCCGATCTCCCCCGGCGCCCGCAGCAGGGTCAACGCGAGCAGGTCCGCGGCGACGGTGACCAGCGCCCCGAGCCCGTGGGCGGCCTCGACCAGGCCGGCGTGGTCGCGCACCGCGCCGGAGGCGCCCGGGTACTGCAGGTGCAGGCCGAAGAACTCGGCCGGCAGGTCGTCGCGCTCGACGTCGAGCACCCGCACGTCGATACCGAGCGGCTCCGCCCGGCTGCTGATCACCGCGACGGTCTGCGGCAGGGTGTCCGCGTCGACCACGTACACCGGGCTCTTGCTCTTCGAGGCGCGGCGGGCGAGGGTCATCGCCTCGGCCGCGGCGGTGCCCTCGTCGAGCATGGACGCGTTCGCGGTGGCCAGCCCGGTCAGGTCGGTGACCATGGTCTGGAAGTTCAGCAGCGCCTCCAGCCGGCCCTGGCTGATCTCCGGCTGGTACGGCGTGTACGCGGTGTACCAGGCGGGGTCCTCCAGCACGTTGCGGCGGATCACCGCCGGGGTGTGGGTGCCGTGGTAGCCCAGGCCGATCATGGAAACGGCGACGGTGTTGCGGGCGGCCAGGGCACGCAGCTCGGCGATGGCCTCCCGCTCGCCGGCCGCCGGCGGCAGGTCCAGGGTGCCGTGCCAGCGGATCACCTCGGGGATCGCCGCGTCCATCAGCTCGTCGACCGAGCCGTAGCCGACGGTCTCCAGCATCCGGCGCTCGTCGGCCGGGTCGGGGCCGATGTGACGGTCGGCGAACTGTTCTGCGCTCATCGTGTGCGCTCCTGCAGGGGCGAGGTCGACAGGTCGGCCTCCCCCTGAGTCGCGCGCGAGGCGCTCCACAGTGCCTGCCCACGAGGTCCTTTTGCCTGAGAGGTTCCGGGGAGGAATCTGCCCCTTCGGCGCCGCCCGGGTGGTTCCGGGCGGTCTCTCCCGCGTGGGTGGTACCGGCATGGTCAACGCTACCAGCGCCGGGGTTTCCGGTGGATGTCATGTCCCGCCCGGGGGGAATCCCGCCCTACACCGCGGCGGGTTCGGCCAGGGCCGGACCGGTGGGCCAGGCCGGCGGCTGCACGGCCGGCGCAACGCCGGTGGCCCGCTCCGCCAGGGCCGGCAGCAGCTCACCCAGCGGCGCGTCGACGGTCAGGGTGGCGTGCGCGTCGCCGCGCGTCGGCCCCTGGTTGACGATCACCACCGGGATGCCGAGCTTCGCCGCCCGGATCACGAACCGGCGCCCCGACATGACCGTCAACGACGACCCGAGCACCAGCAGCAGCCGGGCCCGCTCGACCAGCGCGAAACAGTCCGCGACCCGGGCGGCGGGCACCGTCTCCCCGAAGAACACCACGTCCGGCTTCAGCATGCCCGTGCCGCAGATGCCGCAGTCCACCGTGTGGAACCGGTCCACCGCCTCGTCGGGCAGGTCCACGTCACCGTCCGGGTTCACGGCGGTCACGTGCGCGTCGAAGTCCGGGTTCGCCTCCCGCAGCCGCCGGTCCAGCTCCTCCCGGGAGGTCAGGTTGCCGCAGTCGAGGCACACCACCTCGTCGAGGCGGCCGTGCAGCTCGATCACCCCGCGGCTGCCGGCGGCGGTGTGCAGCCCGTCAACGTTCTGCGTGATCACCCCCGTGACGTGCCCGGCGTGCTGCAGCCGCGCCACCGCCCGGTGCCCGGCGTTCGGCTCGGCCCGGGCGATCGTGCGCCACCCCAGGTGGCTGCGCGCCCAGTAGCGCCGCCGCGCGTGCGGATCCCGGGTGAACGCCTGATACGTCATGGGGGTGTGCCGGCGGGCCACGCCGCTGGGCCCCCGGTAGTCCGGAATCCCCGACTCGGTCGACAACCCGGCACCGCTGAGCACCACCACGTCACCGGCACCCACCAGCCGGGTCAACACGTCGAGGGTCTCCGTCACCCGTCCATGCTGCCTCACCCGGCCCGAATCGACGACCGGACCGAATCGACGACCGGGCCGGGCATCGGGGTGGGGGCGTCGGCCCGGCCCGGTCGCGTACCTGCCGGCGGCGGGCCGGTCCGGCGGTTAGGTTGAGCACATGCGCGTCGTCATCGCCGGAGGCCACGGCAAGATCGCCAAGCTGCTGGAACGGGAGCTGACCGGGCGCGTTGACACCGCCGTCGGCCTGATCCGCAACCCCGACCACGCGGCGGCGCTGCGCGCCGCCGGCGCCGAACCGGTGGTGGTGGACCTGGAACACACCGACGTCGACGCCCTCGCCGGGCACCTGGCCGG
>JBARAE010000319.1:0-2741 GCA_049791715.1 Micromonospora sp. | reverse complement strand
GGCTGGCGGCGTCCCGGGGCGCGGCGATCCGCAGGCCGGGCACCACGCCGAAGACGGACATGTCCCAGATGCCGTAGTGGCTCGGGCCGTCCGGGCCGGTGATGCCGGCGCGGTCCAGCACGAAGGTCACCGGCAGCTTGTGCATGGCCACATCCAGCAGGACCTGGTCGAAGGCCCGGTTGAGGAAGGTGGCGTAGACCGCCACCACCGGGTGCAGGCCGCCGAGCGCGAGGCCGGCCGCCGAGGTGGCCGCGTGCTGCTCGGCGATGCCGACGTCGTAGACCCGCTCCGGGTACTTGCGGGCCAGGGTGGCGATGCCGGTCGGCTCGGCCATGGCGGCGGTGATGCCCACCACGTCGGGGCGTTCGTCGGCGATCGCGACCAGCTCGTCGGCGAAGACGTTGGTCCACTTCACCGACGGGACGGCGAGCAGCTTGCCGGTCTCGGCGTCGAACGCGCCCGGACCGTGCAGGCAGTCCGCCTCGTCCTCCTCGGCCGGGCGGTAGCCGTAGCCCTTCCGGGTGACCGCGTGCACTATCACCGGGCCGCCGAAGTGCTTCGCCGCGCGCAACGCCGACTCGACCGCCGCGACGTCGTGCCCGTCGACCGGGCCGACGTACTTGATGCCGAGGTCCTCGAACATCGCCTGCGGGGCGACGGCGTCCTTGATGCCCTTCTTGACCGCGTGCAGCACCTCGTACATCGGCTTGCCGACGAACGGCGTGTTGCCGAGGGCCTCCTTGACGGTGTCGAGCACCTTCTCGTAGCCGGGGTTGAGCCGCAGCGAGGAGAGGTGGTCGGCGAGTCCGCCGATGGTCGGGGAGTACGACCGGCCGTTGTCGTTGACCACGATCACCAGCGGGTTGCCGGCGGTGGCGATGTTGTTCAGCGCCTCCCAGCACATGCCCCCGGTGAGCGCCCCGTCGCCGACCAGGGCCACCACGCTGCGCTGCTCGCCGCGCAGCGCGTACGCCTTGGCCAGGCCGTCGGCGTACGACAGGGCGGTGGAGGCGTGCGAGTTCTCGATGATGTCGTGCTCGCTCTCCGCCTGGTTGGGGTAGCCGGAGATGCCACCGCGCTGGCGGAGCTTGTCGAAGCCGGCCTGCCGGCCGGTGACGATCTTGTGTACGTAGGCCTGGTGGCCGGTGTCGAACAGGAGCCGGTCCCGCGGCGAGTCGAAGACCCGGTGCATGGCCAGGGTGAGCTCGACCACACCGAGGTTGGGGCCGACGTGCCCGCCCGTGCGGGAAACCTTGGCGATCAGGAAGTCACGGATCTCGGCGGCGAGGATGTCCAGCTGCTCGGCCGTCATCCGCTTCACGTCCTGCGGGCCACGGACGGTGCTCAGCAGCCGACCGTGGTTGGCCGTGCCCTCTTCAACACTCATGACGGAAGAGTCTATCGGCCGCCCCACAACCCGCAGCCCGGCCGTGGATCAGTCCAGGTGGCGGCCCTGGTCACGGCGCGATCAGCAGCCGACGCGGCGGCGTCGGCGGGGTGGCCGCCCGGGCCGGGCCGGCCGGCGTCCAGGAGCCGAGGACGGTGGCCCGCCGCGCCCCGGTCACCGAGGGGAAAGCCCCGGGCAGCCCGTGCCAGGAGAGCCAGCCGAGCAGGGCGAAGGCGTACGCCTCCTTGGCCTGGGCCGGTACGCCCAGCTCGTCGGTGGTGCGCAGCCGCCACCGGCCGGCGCCGAGGGCGGTCAGCCGGGCCCGGAGTGTGGGATTGCGCACTCCCCCGCCGGCGGCCACCACCTCGCCGACCCGGTGCCGGTCGCACTCTGCGGCCACCACCCGGGCGGTCAGCTCGGTCAGCGTGGCGAGCACGTCGTCGCCGGGCACCGCCTCGCCCAGCGCGGCCAGCTTCTCGTCCAGGTAGCCGGCGTGGAAGAGCTCCTTCCCGGTGGACTTGGGCGGGGCCGCCGCGTAGTAGGGCTCGGTGAGCAGCAGGTCCAGCAGCCGCGGATGCACCCGTCCGGCGGCCGCGCGGGCCCCGTCGAGGTCGCAGGGGCGGTCGAGGAAGCGGCGGGCCGCCGCGTCGAGCAGCGCGTTGGCCGGGCCGACGTCGTACCCGAGGACGGGGGCGCCGGGCGCGACCACGGTGAGGTTCGCGATGCCGCCGAGGTTGAGCGCCGCCCGCGGCCCGGCGGCCGCGTCGAGCAGCAGGGCGTCGAAGACCGGCACCAGCGGCGCCCCCTGCCCGCCGGCTGCGATGTCCGCGGACCGCAGGTCACTGAGCACCGGTACGCCCACCCGCTCGGCCACCCGCGCCGGCGCACCGAGTTGCAGGGTGCCGCGCGCCCGGCCCTCCTCGACCCAGTGGAAGACGGTCTGCCCCGGCGACACGACCGCCTCGACCGCACCGCCGGCCAGCTCGACGCCGACCGCCGCCGCCTCGGCGAAGACCTCCCCGAGCCGGTTGTCCAGCCCGCAGACCGCCTCGATGGTGGTGCCGGCGGGCGGCAGCAGCGCCCCGATCTGCGCCCGCAGCCCGTCGTCGTAGTCGAGGCTGCGGTGTCCGAGGGGGCGCAGCGCCAGCGTCTCCCCGTCGAGGGTGAACTCGGCGGCCGCCACGTCCACGCCGTCGTACGACGTCCCCGACATCAGCCCGACGATCTTCACCCGGCCAGGCTAGCCGCCGCCCCGACACCCTTCACCACACGCTTTGCTCTGCTGCAGCGACGGCAACACCGGATGTCCGGATACCGGACGCCGGGTGTTGCGTGGGGTGCAGCAGAGCAAAGC
>JBARAE010000318.1:0-1725 GCA_049791715.1 Micromonospora sp. | reverse complement strand
GCGGGCGTCGTTCCGCCCGCGTCGGCGGCCCGCTGCCCCTCCCCCGGCTCACGGCCCCCGCCCGGGGCACCGTCGTCGCCCGGTCCGCCCGCCGTACCGCCGGTGTCGTCGTCCCAGGGACGCCCGGCGCCCGGCAGCGTCCGATCGGTGGAGTGGTCGAGCACGCGCAGCGAGGCGAGCGCCGCCATCGGCACCACCAGGGCCCCCGCCGCCCCGGCCACGTCCAGCGCCGACCCGCCCAGTACACCGCCGATGACGGCGGCCACGCCGGTGCCCGCCATCGCGGCCCGGATCGTCGGATAGATGCCGAACAGCCGCATCAGGCCGCCCCAGGGCTGGAGCAGGGCGAACCAGACCAGCGCCGCACCGGCCAGGGCGAGGATGGTGAGCGGGCTGTTCACCAGCGTCTCGATGTTCGAGGTGCTGGAGCGGTGCACGGTGAGACCGCCGGAGCCGTCGCCGAGCGCGGCCAGGAACCGGCCCAGGCTGCCCCGCTCGGCGGCGGGCCGGCGCAGGTCGACCAGGGCGAAGCCGATGGTCACCGCCAGCCCCGCCATCGTCGCCCAGGCCAGCCGGCTGACGGTCAGCCAGCCGCCGGTGCAGATCGCCGCGCCGATGCTCACCCCGGCGGTCAGCGCGATCGCCCCGATCGGGTCGGACCCGAAGTAGGGGCTGCCGACGATGACCACCGCGGCACCGCCGACGGCCACCATCACCATCGGGCGCCAGGAGCGGCGGACCTGCTGGGCCAGCCAGCCACCGCTGAGCAGGGAGCCCGCGATGAACACCCCGAGGCCGACGGTGCCGAGCCCGGCGTACCGGCCGCCCTCCAGCGCGGAGTACCCGACCACGCCGTTGAGCTGCAGCCGCGAACCGGTGAGCACGTCCACCCCGACCACCAGGGTGGCCAGGCCGGCGACCGCGCCGAGCGGGCCGAGGGTGCGGTCGTGGCCCGGGGTGAACCGGACCGCCGCCGTGCCGCCGACGATGAGCAGCGCGGTCACCACCGCGAACCACCAGCCGGCATGGTCGCCGCGCCACCAGGGCAGCGCGTCGGCGAGCAGGGCGGCCGGCACCGCCAGCGCGGCGGCGATGAGCAGCAGTTCCACGGCGGCCACCACCCGCCGCGACACCGGCTCCGGCCCGTGCGGACCGGCGTGCCGGCGGGCCCGGCGCAGCAGCGGCAGCACCCCGATCGAGAGTGCCACCTGGGCCACCGCGAGCAGCGCGAAGAACCAGCCGGCCACCCGGCGCTGCGCGCCGGCCTCGCGGTCCGCGTCGGCCGGCTGGTCGATGGCGGTACGCAGGTCCGCCGGCCGGTCCCCGACGGAAACGGCGGGCCGACCGAGGAACAGCCGCTCGGGCATCGGCCGGCCCAGCGCCGCCAGCGCGGTCGGCGCCAGGTCGACGAGCTGGAGGTACCCCTCCCGGGCGGTGCTCGACGAGGTCAACCAGCCGCCCTCCCAGCCGGGACCGTCGGCGATCGCCACGTGCAGCCGGGACGGCAGGTCCGTGTCCGAGACGCCGGCGACCATCACCAGCGAGCGGGGTGGCCGGGCGGCGAGCACCCGGGCGAGCTGGGCGTCGGCCTGCCGGGCCTGGGCGGCCCGGGACGTCGGGTCCTCACCGTCGACGCTGCCCAGGTCGACGATGCTCAGCACGCAGGAGCCCAGCAGCTTGGTGGGGTCGGCGGGGAGGACCGGCGCGTACCGGTCCACCCGGCCG
>JBARAE010000317.1:0-5388 GCA_049791715.1 Micromonospora sp. | reverse complement strand
ACTCGGCAATCGCCTCGTCGGCATCCTGCACGGCTGCCTCAAGACCGGCACCGCCTACAACGAGACAACTGCCTGGGCCCATCTCCACCCCAGTTCTTGACAACGAAAAACATAGGATGTCTGCCGCGATCCGCGCGCTCGGCAAGGCAAGGTCAAGGACCAGGTCACCCGCCGAGTGCTGGACAGCTGGCAGAAAACGGCATACACGTGGCATCGGCGACGCAGGACATCACCGTCCACCCACCACGGGCACCAAGAGCTGCCACCGCCCCGGCTGACCGCCGATGAGGCCGACAGCGGACGCCCTGCGGCGACCCTCAGCCGGTGGGCTCTGACGATCGCCGGGCATACCAGCGGCGACCGGGCATGGCGGTGACCCCATGCACCACCGTGCTCGCCGCCACCACCAGGCTGCCGGCCCCCCACAGGCGGGGATCCCGAGCCCCCTGCTCCTCGCTGTGAGTCAGATAGAACAGCGCCGAGACGCCGATCGGCCCGAACCAGCCCAGGAAAACGACGCTGCGCCAGGACAGACCCAACGCGGGTTTCAGCGCCAGCACCACCGGTAGGCGGCGCAGCACCAACACCAGGAGCACGAACGCGGCCAGGGGCCAACCCAGAGCCATCCAGTCACGCCACGGCACCTCGACCCCGAGGAGGAAGAACAGCGGCAACACCAGATAGCGGGTCAGCGCGTCGTCGAGTCGCTGCTCCGACGCCCGCGACCGGTTCCCGATCACCGCGTTGTACGTTAGGCCGGCGACGAACACCGCGAGGATTCCGTCCGTGCGTGCCACCCGGGCGACGCCCAGCGCGGCGACTCCGAGCACCAGCGTGAAGACCAGCAGGGAACCCTCGTCGACGTCCTCCCGCGCCTCGGCCGCCGTGACGGCCCGGCCGGCGGCGTAGCCGACCGCAACGCCGATCACCACGGCGCCCACCACCGCCCACGCCGCCCCCAGGACACGCCCTCCGAGTGATCCGGACGTCACGACGGACAGCGCGAGGACGACGAACACGAAGGCGAGGCCGTCGTTGGCGCCGGACTCGCCGCTGATCACCTGCCGCAGCCGCGCCGGAAGCTGCCGCTCGGCCGGTCCCCCCGAGACGACACTAGAGGCCAAGACCGGGTCCGTCGGTGTCACGCAGGCGCCGAGCAGCACCGCGAGAGCCACCGGGAGGCCGAGGACCAACCAGGCCAGACCGGCGCTGACCACCGCCATACCGGCCATCGCCACGGCGAGGAGCACACCGACCGGGCGGATCACCGACCGGTAGTCCGACAGCGGGAAACGCAGCGCGACCGCCATCAGCGAGATGGCCAACAGCACCCGGCTGGCCTCCAACGTCAGCACCGTCATCTGGTGGTGGGGCAGGTCGATCAGCCCGAGCACCGGACCAGCCAGTGCGCCCAGCAGCAGCGCCAGCAGCGGCTCACTGACCGGCGCCTGGCGGATGGAGCTGGACCAGAAGGCCAGCAACACCCCCAAGACCCCCACCAGCGCGTAACTGAGGTGCAGCCGGTCCATCTGCACCCACTACCCGCTTCCTGCTCCGGCACACGGCATCCTCCCCTCCCGGGGCTACACCATGCATTTGCACCTGCGACCCGCTGCTCCCCTGAGCCCAGGCCACCACCCCCATCGTCGGCCCCGAGGATGCCGAAACCCACGAGGGAGACAACCAGGGCGGCTGACATCCCGCCGCGATGGCTCACCGGACGGCCGCCGAAGGCTCTTCGCGCAGGCGACGGCGACCTCTGGTGCACGCGATACTGTGGTGTTGGTCCTCGCGACGCTGGCCGAGGAGCGCCGAGCGGATTCGGCAACGTGACCGCGGCCGGGATCAGCGGCGGTGGCAGCACGGATACGACGGTCAGTACCCTTGGTCGAGGCCGCCCTCGTGGGGGCGGACGCGTTCGCGGAACACGTGGTAGTTCCACGCCTGGTAGCCGATGATCAGGGGAAGGAAGATCACGCCGACCCAGGTCATCAGCACCAGTGTGTAGTGCTGGGCGGCGGTGCCGGGCAGGGTCAGGCTCCACTCCGGGCGGAGGGCCGACGGCAGGACGTTACCCCGGGTGTAGAGGGCCAGGAACACCGTGACGGTGGCGAAGACGATGGTCAGGCCGCTCATGGTGACGGCGAGCGCGTCGCGGCGCAGGGACAGGGCCAGGGCCCCCAACGCAGCGCGGCGGTGCGGGCCCGCTGGTGCAGGCCGGAGTCGACGTATAGCCGCAGCAGCAGGAAGGTCGCGCCGTGCAGCGTGAACCGTCCACCCAAATGTCATCAGCCTTTCCTGCCGAAGCCTCGCGTGCTGGAAGCGAGCCCCCGGGGCGCAGCCCGAAATCCACGGCCGCGTGTCGGCGTCGTGCACTGCGGCACCGCGAGCGACTCACCCGGGCGGTGCCGGCGCCTCCTCGGGTTCACCGGCCGCCCGGCGCGCGTCGGCGACCGCGATTCCCAGGAGGACGAGGGAGGCGGCCACCGAGGCGGCCAGCGGCGTGGTGAACACCAGCGGCAGCGAGAGCGCCAGCAGCAGCCCGATACCGACGATCCTCCGGACGGAGACGCGGTCGAACACGATGCGCTCCAACCTGCTCCGGCCCAGGAGGAAGACGGCCGGGCCGCCCAGGATGGTCACCAGCCAGACAGGACGTGAACTAACGCCGGCCCGCTTCTGCACGACCTCGTAGCCGATCGCCACCATCAGAATTCCGATCACCATGATCATGTGCGCGGCGCCGGTCCGCCGACCAATGCCTTCCCGGTTCCTGGCCATGGTGACGGCTTCGGCGAGGACCTGCCCGGAGCGGTAGAAGTAGATCCGCCAGAGCAGAACCGTGGTGGCGAAGGCCACCACGAGCCCCACCGTGTTGGCGACGCTCGCCGGGAGAACCGTGTAGGTGGTGCCTACCACCAGGACGCTCTCGCCCAACGCTATCAACAGAAACTGCTGGTAACGCTCGGCCAGGTGGTGACCGCCGTGCAGGGCCCACGCGCTGATCGACCGGCGCCTGATCCACGGAGCGAGCCACCCCACCCGGGCACCCACCAAGTCCAAGGTGATGGCCAACCCCCACAGCAGGACCCGCCCCTCGTCCTGCACGATCCCGCCGATCAACCACGGCACGGCCGAGACGGCGGACCACGACGCCGACCGGAGATAGAGGCTCTGAAGGGGGCGTGCCCCCGCACCAGCGCCGCGAGGATCAGTGGTCGACCCAGATGGAGGAGGACGTAGGGCACGGCGAAGACCAGCCCTCGTCCGATGAACGCGTCCTGCAGCGACGTCGACATGAGCAGGAGACCGAGGGCGCTGAGCAGCACCATCAGTTGGATCCCCTGGTGGCGCGGATCGAAGCGGCTGGTGATGTGCGCGGTCGTGGTCCACAGCCACAACAGGGGCAACGCCAACAGCAGGGCATAGAGCAGCGACGCCCACCGGATCACGAGGTCGTCGCTGAGCAAGTCCGGTGTCACCCGGTCGACGACACCCTTCAGCGCGAAGACCAGCACCAGATCGAAGAACAACTCCAGAAAGTTGGCCTGCCGCGACTGCTCCGGACCCCGCAGCAGATTCTCGGCCCCCGGGACGTCATTCCTGCCCTTCGCGCTCATCAGCGTACGCGGCGATCTGCCCGCGATCGAGTCATCAGCCACCGCCGAGGACCAGACCCGGACAGCATGCGCGATTGGGTTCGGCCACTCGGATGACCCGGGAACCGGCTCGCGTCCCGCTGAGGGTCCGCAGGCGGCTGGAGGTCCATCTGGTTCTCCCGCAGGTCGGGGTCGGGCATCCGGCCGGCTCCCCGGGGTGGCCGCCCGGCATGAGGCCGGGCATCCGGACCGCCCCGTGGCCACGCGTCCCATGCCGGCCAGCCCGGCGGCATACCCGTCGGGATCCCGACCACACCCTGCTGGCCCGGATTCGTCCGCAGGCCGAGGCCCGGGGTCGTCCTTCCGGGCATGGTGCCTTCTTCCTCTCGTCCCGGTGCGTCTAACCCCGGCCTGACCAGTGCGGATCCGGCAGGCCGAAGATGGCTTCCTGGGCCGCTCGGGCGAGGGTCGCAGCACCATGGTGCGGCGGGAGGACTGGATCGAGTCGCCCCCGAGTCCCCAATACCTTGTGGCTCGGGGCGGCGAGGTGATCACGGCAGGTTCCGACCGTACCGGCGTGCGAGTCTTCCTGCGTCGTGTCGATCCCGCCGCCAGAACCACCAGCCTTGTCGGGGCGGATGCAGCTCAACCGCGTCCAAGGGCTTGGCGTCACCGCACAGGGGCGGCTGCTCCTGCTCGGCGACGTGCGGGGCAACAGCCAAGTCCCACACCCGGTCATCGTCGGGGTGAGCATGGGCTCCGAAATCCGTACCGCGGCCCGCACCGGCGCGCCGGCGAGACCGGGCGAAGCTGAGCCGCCTGCGGCCGATGCGGCGAACGCAGCGCCGGTCGACACTGCGATCCCCCCGGTTGTCGCGGCGGCTACCGCTGATCCGTACGTAGCCGTGCGGCTTGTGGCGCATGGTGAGCGCAAGGACCGTGCTCCGCCCCGACCTCGAGCCATTGCCGTCGAAACGGTGGCTAGGGCGCCGTTTCCCGTACCGCGAGGAGCTGATCGCCGACCTACGCCAACGCACCCAGGGCGCTCCTGCGCCGATCACCGTGTGCCCGCCGAATCCGCGACACCTCGGCCGCGGCTATCGAGAAGACCTTCGCACTCGACCTGTGCGACACCCCGCCGTACCCACACCTGTTCGCCAGCCTGCCCGAGACCGGACGCCAGACCCTCCTCACCACCGCCGGATACAGGTCCGACCACTCGGGACCTGGCCCGGCGTGGCACAGGACCAACTCTGACGTGCCAGGGGCCCGCCTGCTCACGGTGGGCAGTGCTCACCATCCTCGAACAATCCCTGCGACAGCTTCCCATCACCACGCCGGACGAGGTCCATCCCCCACTGAAGGACCACTGCGGCATCGCCGCACCATCGCCGTGTGCGCGACTGCGACCCATGCCACCCGACCAGCGTTTGCCGCCTTCTGGGCCAGCTACCTGAGCGGATTCAACGCTGCGCTGCGCAGGTACGGCCCGGTAACCGCCGGTCCCGCGCTACTCGATGGGCTAAGGGTCGCCGACCTACTCGCCGGCACCACGATCGTGAAACTCAAGACCGATCACCTCACCGGGACCCACCAGTTCGAGGGTCTCATCGACCAGATCTCGACCTACGCGCTGCTGCCTGCGGCAGGTCGGCCATGCGGGGGGACTGTGGATTGCTCCTCTGTCAAGCGGCGGCTGGTTGTCGGGGGACGAGGTCGGCGCGTAGTGCTTGGTAGACGACGTCGGAGAGACGCCGTTTGAGGACGCGGAGGGCCTCCAGGCCGCCGT
>JBARAE010000316.1:0-4630 GCA_049791715.1 Micromonospora sp. | reverse complement strand
GTCACCCGGACCCGTCTTCAGTAGCGGTCGCCCCGGTAATCGCGGCTGCCGGGCACCCGCCCGTACTGGCCACCGGCGTCGTCGTAGCCGCCGTTGCGGCCGCCTCGCGGGTCACGGTAGTCCGGATCATGCCGGGCCGGTTCCGTCCGCCCACCGCCGTAGACGCCGCCCCCCTGCGGACGACCGCCACCTCCGCCGTAGACCCCGCCCTGCGGACGGCCCCCGCCACCGCCGTACACGCCGCCGGCCCCGCCCGGCGTACCGTTCGCCGGTCCGCCGCCGTACACACCGCCGGGCGGGGCGCCGCCGCCGTAGACGCCGTTGCGCGGTCCACCGGGTTGCAGGTTGCCCTCCACCGGGCCGGCGCGGCGGTCGTCGACGCCGCTGCCCGGAAAGTCGTCATCCCCGTCGGTCCGCTCGTTCGCGGGCGTCGGATGGCGACGGGCCCGAAGAATGCCGAAGATGCCCGCGCCGACCAGCAGCGCGCCGATCACGCCGACCGCCGCGATGAGGTAGGTGATCTCGTCCAGGGTCAGCCCCTCGACCCACGACTTCTCGGCGCGCGGCTTCGCCACCTCACCAGCCGCCGGCAGCGCCTCGATCCCCTTGGTGGACGGGACGTAGGTGAGGATTTCGATCGCCTCGTCCGGGGCCATCTGACCGCCGTCGGAGACCGTCACGAAGGACTTGCCGTCGGGGGTGTAGGAGATCGCCTCGCCGAACGGGTCGGACAGCGGGGTGACCCGCGGCTTGCCGGTGCTCAGCGCCGCGACGACATCGCCGCCGGTGACGTCATACTCGAAGGCGTCCGCGTACGTGCGGACGACCACCTTCTTGCCGTCGGGAGAGCGGGCCGCGCCGGTGATCGTCACCCGGCCGACCGCGCCCATCTTGTTGTCCGTGGTGGTCTTCGGGAGCGGGATCTCGCCGACCTTCTTCATCGGCACGGCGTCGGTGTCGCCGGTCTTCATCGGCGCCGCCGGGGTGAAGATCTCCGACTTACCGGCGGGCACCTTCGTGATGATCAACGGCATGCCGTCGTCACCCATGACGAGCGCCTCGGCGTCGTGCGGCTGCTTCTGCGGGTACGCCAGGCGGTGCAGCACCGGCTTCTTCGACCCGTTGACCGGCATGCTCCAGACGGCGACCCGCTCCCGGTGCTGCTGGCTGGTGAGGTTGTCCCCGGTGTCGGCGATCCAGAGGGTCTTGCCGTCCCGCGAGAGCGCCAGGTCCTCGGTGTCGAACGGGCCCGCCCCTGTGTAGCCGACCGGCTCCTTCGAGATCTCACACTTCGCGTCGAGGTAGAAGACCTTCTTCCGGCTCTCCGTGTCGCTGCTGTCGTTGACGACGATGTAGCCGGTCTTCGTCGCCACCAGGCCGGAGAGCTCGGTCAGCCGATCGTCCTCGACCGTGCACTTCTTCTTGCCGGGGGCCGCGGCCGGTACGGGGGCCGCGGCCGGGGCCGCCAGGGCGACCCCGGCAGGCGCCACGGTTGCGCCGAGCAGACTGAGGGCAACCGTGACCGAGGAGACAGCGTGCCGCATGGAGCCAAGTGTCGCATGCCCGGTTAACCGGGCGGTTGACGCCGGACGCCTCACCGGCCGGCGCCGACCCGCTCCTCCTCGATGAGCCGGTCCCCGGCGCGGTACGGCGCCAGCTCGACGGCGAGCGCCTGACCCACCCGGACGTGCAGCAGGGTCCCCTCCGGCAGGTGAGCGGTGCTCAGCACCTCGCCCTGCCGGTGCACCCGGGCCACCAGGTCACCCCGGTCGTACGGGAGCACGGCGTGAACCTCCACCGCCGGGCGGGGCAGCCGCTCCTCGACAGCCTCCCGCAGCCCGTCGAGCCCGCGCCCAGAGTGCGCGGAGACGAAGACCGCGTCCGGCCAGAGCCGCTTGAGCCGCAGCAGCGTCTCCTCGTCGGCGGCGTCGGTCTTGTTGACCACCAGCAGCTCGGGCAGTCGGTCGGCGCCCACCTCGGCGAGCACCTCACGTACCGCCCGGACCTGCTCCTCCGGGTCCGGGTGCGTGCCGTCCACAACGTGCACCACCAGGTCCGCGTCGGCGACCTCCTCCAGCGTCGAGCGGAACGCCTCGACGATCTGGTGCGGCAGGTGCCGGACGAAGCCGACCGTGTCGGAAAGGGTGTAGAGCCGGCCGTCGGAGGTGGTGGCCCTCCGGGTGGTCGGGTCGAGGGTGGCGAACAGCGCGTTCTCCACCAGCACACCGGCCCCCGTCAGGCGGTTGAGCAGGCTGGACTTGCCGGCGTTGGTGTACCCGGCGATCGCCACCGCGGGGACGGCGTTACGGGACCGGCGAGCGCGCTTGGTCTGGCGTACCGTCGTCATGCCCTTGATCTCGCGGCGCAGCCGCGCGATGCGGTGCCGGATCCGACGCCGGTCGGTCTCGAGCTTGGTCTCACCGGGACCACGCAGACCCACGCCGCCGCCCGCGCCACCGCCGCGGCCACTACCACCGGTCTGCCGGGAGAGAGTCTCACCCCAACCCCGCAGGCGCGGGAGCAGGTATTGGAGCTGGGCCAGCTCGACCTGCGCCTTACCTTCCTTGCTCTTGGCGTGCTGGGCGAAGATGTCGAGGATCAGCGCGGTGCGGTCGACGACCTTGACCTTGGTGCGCTGCTCCAGGTTGCGCAGCTGGGACGGGGACAGCTCACCGTCGCAGATCACCGTGTCGGCGCCGGTGGAGAGGACCACCGAGCCGAGGTCGTCGACCTTGCCCCGGCCGATGTAGGTGGCCGGGTCGGGCCGGTTGCGCCGCTGGATCAGCCCCTCGAGCACCTGCGAGCCGGCCGTCTCGGCCAGCGCCGCCAGCTCGGCCAGGCTGTTCTCCGCGTCGCTCTGCGTGCCCTCGGTCCAGACGCCGACGAGGACGACCCGCTCCAGCCGGAGCTGGCGGTACTCGACCTCGGTGATGTCGGTGAGCTCGGTGGAGAGGCCGGGGACCCGCCGCAGCGCCTGCCGCTCCGACAGCTCGTACTCGCCGGTGGTGGCGTCGAGCTCGTCGTTCTCGTAGGGAACGTAGGTCTCCTGGTCTCGCAAACTGAGTCTCCTGTCCGTTTGGTCAGTTACCGAGCAATCCTGACATGTGTCAACGCCGGACGCACCTGCTATATGCCCGTGGCGAACGCCGCGAAATGCAGGGCCGGATGCGGGACGACCTCGGCGTGCGGGTAGAAAGGCGAGGCGAGTTGCTCAGCCATGACGGAGGGATTTCCGTGGCCATCACCCGACTGCCGAGTGCCGGATTCTCGATCACCATCCGGATCGCGGTGCCCGCGGACGCCTCCTCGATCGGCCGGCTGACCACCTCGGTCGGTGAGTCGGGCGCGATCGTCACCGCGCTGGACGTGGTCGACTCCGACCCGACCAACGTGATCGTGGACCTCACCTGCGACACCGCCGACGCCAATCACGCCGACCAGGTGGTCCAGGCGCTGACCGGGCTGGACGGGGTTGACGTCCGCAAGGTCTCCGACCGGACGTTCCTGCTGCACCTCGGCGGCAAGATCGAGGTCAGCTCGAAGGTCGCGCTGCGGACCCGTGACGAGCTGTCCCGCGCGTACACCCCGGGGGTGGCCCGCGTCTGCCAGGCGATCGCCGACAACCCGGCGGACGCCCGCCGGCTCACCATCAAGCGCAACACCGTGGCCGTGGTCAGCGACGGCTCCGCCGTCCTCGGCCTGGGCAACCTCGGGCCCGCCGCGTCCCTGCCGGTGATGGAGGGCAAGGCGGCGCTGTTCAAGCGCTTCGGCGGGGTGGACGCCTGGCCGGTGGTGCTCGACACCCAGGACACCGACGAGATCGTCGCGATCGTCAAGGCGATCGCGCCCGCGTACGGCGGGATCAACCTGGAGGACATCGCGGCTCCGCGCTGCTTCGAGATCGAGGCCCGGCTGCGTGAACTGCTGGACATCCCGGTCTTCCACGACGACCAGCACGGCACCGCGATCTGCGTGCTGGCCGCGCTGACCAACGCGCTGCGGGTGGTGGGCAAGCAGCTCTCGGACGTCCGGGTGGTGGTCTCCGGCGCCGGCGCGGCCGGTACCGCGATCATGAAGCTGCTGCTGCGCCAGGGCGTCGGCGACATCATCGCGTGCGACCGGCAGGGCGCCCTGCACCGCGGGCTGACCGAGCTGAACCCGGCCTGGCAGTGGCTGGCCGAGCACACCAACAAGGAGAACTACTCCGGGGACCTGCGCGGCGCGGTGCGGGGCGCCGACGTGTTCATCGGGGTAAGCGCGCCGAACCTGCTCACCGGAGACGACATCGCCACCATGGCCACGGACGCGATCGTCTTCGCGCTGGCCAACCCGGACCCGGAGGTCGACCCGCGGGAGGCGCGCAAGTACGCCGCCGTGGTGGCCACCGGTCGCTCCGACCAGCCGAACCAGATCAACAACGTGCTCGCCTTCCCCGGCGTCTTCCGCGGCATGCTGGACGCGCACGCCGAGGAGTTCACCGAGGAGATGGCGATCGCGGCAGCCCGGGCCATCGCGGACGTGGTCGGCGAGGACAAGATCAACCCGACGGTGATCGTGCCGAGCGTCTTCGATTCCCGAGTCGCTCCGGCGGTCGCCGCCGCGGTCCGCGCCGCCGCCCAGAACCCGGCCG
>JBARAE010000315.1:0-3316 GCA_049791715.1 Micromonospora sp. | reverse complement strand
CGCCCTGGTCGAGCCGTTCCAGTCACTGTCCCGGGTCTGGCAGGGGCCGCCGCCGGAGCTGCTCACCCCGCCGGCCGCCGCGGTCGACCCGAGCCACGTGCTGACCGCGCTGCTGCTCACCGCGACCGCCGCGCTCGCCGCCACCGGCTTCAGCGGAGGAAGTCGTGCCCGGGCGGTGCCGGTGGTGCTGCCCGGTGCCGCCGTCACCCTGCTCATCACGCCGGTGGCGCTGGGCCACGGCTGGCCCGAGAGCGCGCTGGCCGGGCTGACCGTCTTCACCATCTCGATGCTCGGGCTGGCGCTCACGCCGCCCCCACCGCTGGCCGAGCCGGCCCAGCCGCTGCGGGTGACGCGGGTACTGGTCTTCGTGATCGGTCTGGCCGCCGGCGGTGCCGGGCTGGCCGGCAGCCTCGCCACCCGGCAGCTCACCCTCTTCACCCTGGGCGGGGCGGTCGGCGTCGGCGTGGTCGCCGCGCTCTTCGGGACCACCCAGCGGGCCCGCATCCTCGGCTGGCTCTTCGCCTCGCTGATGGCGGAGCTCTTCGTGCTCACCCTCGGCCTGGTGGTCGGCCTGGCCGCGGTGTGGTCCGCGTTCGGCGTGCTGGCGGTCGGCGCGGCGCTGCAGGTCTTCGCCGCCACCCTCCCCCGGCTGCGCCGCCCCGAGGCGTATCGGGAGGCCGCCACGGTCGAGTGGAGCGGGTACGCCGCCGCCCTCATCGCCCTCGCCCTCGCCTACGACTCGCCCCGGCACATCGCCGCGCTGCTGGCCGCCTGGGGTGCCGTCCTCGGGGTGGCCGCCACCCGTCCCGGCCGGCGGCCGGTGGAGCGGCGGATTCTGTTCTGGGCGGTGGTGGCCTGCGAGATCAGCGCCTGGTGGATCCTGATGCGGGTCGCCGACGTAGCGCTGCCGGAGGCGTACACCCTGCCCTTCGCCGCGCTCGCCCTGCTGGTCGGGGTGCTCGAGCTGCGGCACCGGCCGGACCTGTCCAGCTGGGTGGCGTACGGGCCGGCGCTGGTGGCCGCATTCGTCCCGACCCTGTCCATCGTGCTGGCCACCGACTCGACCACGCTGCGGCAGATGCTGCTGCTGCTCGGCGCGGTGGCGGTGCTCATCTTCGGCTCGACCAGCCGGCAGCAGGCGCCGGTGATCGTGGGCGCCACGGTCACCGGGATCGCGGCGCTGCATGCACTGTTCAGCCTGGGACCCTGGCTGATGCTGATCCCGATCGGTTTCCTGCTGCTGGTGCTCGGCGCCAGCAACGAGCGCCGCCGCCGCGCCCAGGAACGCCTGCAGACGGCGCTGCGCGGCATGCGATAAATCGGAGGGCCTGCGTCGCGGCCGAGGAGACGGGTCCGAGTACGCCGAAGGCTGCTGGCCCGTCCAGTTCTCCGGCTGCTCCGACCCGCCAGTCGGTTCAGCGCGACCCGGGCCGTGACGCTTGGTCATGGGGAGAACGAGCGCGACGACCTTCTACGCCGCCTTTGCTCTGCTGCAGCCCACGCAACAGCAACGGACCGTGACCCACTCGCCCGGGCCGGTGTTCGGAGGAGGCCATGAAGGCCCAGGTCACCGGGGTGTTGCGTGGAGGGCAGCAGAGCAAAGGAAGCGGTGCACGTCTTCGGCCGCCGAACGGCGGCCACGATGAGTGACCCCCACACCGCTGTCGCTCACAGTGATGGCCACATACAGGCACCCCGATAGGGGCGGCCGGCTCAGCCGAGGGAGGCGCGGAGGGCGGCGTCCTTCTCGGCGACCAGTTCCTCCAGGCTCGCCTGGTACGCGGCCATCCGCCTGAGCAGCGCCGGGTCGGAGGCGGCCAGGATGCGTACCGCGAGCAGGCCGGCGTTGCGGGCGTTGCCGATCGACACCGTGGCCACCGGGACGCCGGCCGGCATCTGCACGATGGAGAGCAGCGAGTCCATGCCGTCGAGGTACTTCAGCGCTACGGGCACGCCGATCACCGGCAGCGGCGTCACCGAGGCGACCATGCCGGGCAGGTGGGCGGCGCCACCGGCCCCCGCGATGATGACCTTGACGCCACGGTCTGCGGCGGAGCGGCCGTACTCGATCATCTTGACCGGGGTGCGGTGGGCGGAGACGACCCCGACCTCGTACGGCACCCCGAACTCCTCCAGCGTCTCGGCGGCGGCCTTCATGGTCGGCCAGTCCGAGTCGCTGCCCATGATCAGCCCGACGGTGCTCACTGCTGCCCCTCCTGCAACCACCGGGCGGCCCGCGCGGCCCGCGCCCGTACGTCGTCCAGGTCGTCACCGAGCACCGTGACGTGCCCGATCTTGCGGCCCGGTCGCACCTGCTTGCCGTACAGGTGCACCTTGGCGCCCGGCTCGGCCGCGAAGAGGTGATGCAGCCGCTCGTCGATCGACATCCCGCCCGGCTCGCCGCCGAGCACGTTCGCCATCACCACGACGGGGGCGGTCAGCGAGGTGTCCCCCAGCGGGTAGTCGAGCACCGCCCGGAGGTGCTGCTCGAACTGCGAGGTGCGGGCCCCCTCGATGGTCCAGTGGCCGGAGTTGTGCGGGCGCATCGCCAGCTCGTTGACCACCAGCCCGGCGGGCGTCTCGAACAACTCCACCGCGAGCAGGCCGACCACGCCCAGCGCGGTGGCCAGGTCGATGGCGAGCTGCTGGGCGGCGACCGCCAGCTCCTCGGGCAGGCCCGGGGCCGGCGCGAGCACCTCCACGCAGATCCCGTCGCGCTGCACGGTCTCCACCACCGGGTACGCGGCGACCTGCCCGAACGGCGACCGGGCGACCTGCACCGCCAACTCCCGGCGCAGCGTCACCCGCTCCTCGACGATCAGCGAGGAGCCACCGGCGAGCAGCGTGGTGGCCAGCTCGGCGGCCTGGGCAGCGTCCTCGACCATCCAGACGCCCCGGCCGTCGTACCCGCCGCGGGCCGCCTTGAGCACCACCGGCCAGCCGATCTCCTCACCGAAGCGGGTCAGGTCGGCCGGCCCGCTCACCGGTCGCCAGGCCGGGTTGGGGGCGCCCAGCTCGCTGAGTCGTTCCCGCATGACCCGCTTGTCCTGTGCGTGCAGCAGCGCGTCGGCCGGCGGGAAGAGCTTCACCCCCTCGCCGGCGAGGGTGCGGATGTGCTCGCTCGGCACATGCTCGTGGTCGAAGGTGACCACGTCGCAGCCCTTGGCGAAGGTGCGCAGCGCGGCCAGATCGGTGTGGTCGCCGTACTGGACGTCGGCCGCGACCAGCGCGGCGCCGTCATCCGGGGCGAGCGCCAGCACGCGTAGCGACTGGCCGAGGGCGATCGCGGCCTGGTGGGTCATCCGGGCCAACTGGC
>JBARAE010000314.1:0-1991 GCA_049791715.1 Micromonospora sp. | reverse complement strand
GGTGGCGGTGGCCGCCCTCTCCGGCGGGGCGGCGGCGCTGGCCGGCTTCGGGCTGCAGGTCGGCCGTCCGCTCGCGCCGATGCTGGCGCAGAGCGCCCCGTCGGTCGACGAGGCGCTCGCCGCAACGGGCACTCCGGCCGTGGTCGACGTCAAGCTCGACGGAATCCGCATCCAGGTGCACCGCTCCGGCCAGGACATCGCGGTCTTCACCCGCAGCCTGGACGACATCACCGCCCGGCTGCCCGAGGTGGTCGCCGCCGTGCGCGCGCTGCCGGCGCGGGAGCTGGTCCTCGACGGCGAGGCGATCGGGCTGGACGCCACCGGTCGTCCGCTGCCCTTCCAGCAGACCTCCAGCCGGGCCGCCCGTCGCACCACCCCGAGCACCACCGGCGGCAGCCCCGTCGCCCCGGCGGTGCTGGCCGCCGCCGAGACCACCGGCGAGACGGTGCTGACGCCGTACTTCTTCGACCTGCTGCACCTCGACGGCCAGGACCTGATCGATCTCCCCGGCCGGGAACGCTGGGCCGCGCTGGCCGGCGCGGTCGACCCCACGCTGCGGGTGGGTCGGCTCGAGGTGGATGACCCGGAGCAGGCCGGGGCGGCCTTCGCCGCCGCGGTCGACGCGGGCCAGGAGGGGGTCGTGGTCAAGGACCCGGCCGCTCCGTACGACGCCGGCCGGCGCGGGTCGGCCTGGGTCAAGGTCAAGCCCCGGCACACCCTCGACCTGGTGGTGCTGGCGGTGGAGTGGGGCAGCGGGCGGCGGCAGGGCTGGCTCTCCAACCTGCACCTCGGCGCCCGGGACCCGCGCACCGGTGAGTTCGTCATGCTGGGCAAGACGTTCAAGGGGCTCACCGACGAGCTGCTCCGCTGGCAGACCGAGCGTTTCCTCGACCTGGCGGTGGAGAAGGGCGACTGGGTGGTCCGGGTCCGCCCCGAACAGGTCGTCGAGATCGCGTTCGACGGGGTGCAGACCAGCAGCCGCTATCCGGGCGGGATGGCGCTGCGGTTCGCCCGCGTGGTGCGCTACCGCGACGACAAGTCCGCCGCGGAGGCCGACACCGTGGACGCGGTCCGCGCCATTCACGGCGGCCGGGTCACCGGCTGAACCGTCAGGCCGAGGCGGTGGACGCCGGCTGGGCCGCCCGGTCGACCGGCGGTCGGGGCTTGTCCAGCCCGGCCGCCCGGCGCGCCTCCCGCCGGGCCACCCAGGCGTACCCGAAGAGGCTCATGCCGGCGAAGAGCCACCACTGGACCACGTAGCCGAAGTTCTGCCAGTTGTTCGTGTGCCCGATCGGCACCGCCCGGAAGGCCGGGTCGGCGGCCGGCGTCTGCTGGTCCAGCAGCACGTAGCCGCCGTGGATCGGGTACGGCAGCTCCCGGGCGAGCCGGGTGACGCCGACCCGCCGGATCTCGAGCTTGCCCTCGCGCCGGTCCACCGCACCGGCACCGCCCTCGCTCGCCACCACCCGGCCGGTGACCGTCACCTCGCCGGTGGGCGCGGCCGGTACCTGCGGCTGGGCGGTGGCGCTGCCGCCGGGCGCGGGCGGAATCCAGCCCCGGTCCACCAGCACGGCCGTGCCGTCCGCGAGGACCAGCGGGGTGAGCACCTCGAAGCCGACGGTGCTTTCGACCGTGCGGCCGCGCACCAGGATCAGGTTCGACGGGTCGTACCGGCCGGTGGCGGTGACCCGGGTCCAGGTGACCCGCTCGGCGGGGGCCGGACCGGCCGTGCCGGGGCCCCCGGTCGGGGCAGGCATCGCGTCGCGCAGCGGCGCGGGGGTCATCTTCGCGCCGGCGTCGATCCGTTCGTTGACCGCCGTGCGGCCCCGGTAGCGGTCCAGCTGCCAGTTGCCCAGGAACACCATCAGCGCGGCGGCGACCAGGGTCAGCGCGAGGTAGCCCAGCCAGCGCGGGGTCAGCAGGAACCGGTACACGCCTCGAGGCTACCCGTATGAGCGGGGCCACTGAGCTGCGCCGGGCCATACCGGCCG
>JBARAE010000313.1:0-3611 GCA_049791715.1 Micromonospora sp. | reverse complement strand
CCCCGGAGGGAGCGTGGCCACGCCGAACGTTCGGACGGTCAGGACTGCTTGTCGCGCAGCTCCTGCATCGAGGTGGGACGGCCGGTCAGCGCGTCGCGCATCCGGTCCACCAGCCCGGTGCCCGGGGCGAGCATCTTGTTCGCCGGCGGGTGATCCGGGGCGGCCGGGTGCGGGCGGGTCGGCGCCACCTTCTTGGCCTTCTCCACCTTGCCGGCCAGCTCGACCAGCTCCTCCCGCGCCACCGCGGCGCGCAGCCGGGGGAAGAGGTCGGACTCCTCGTCCTGCACGTGGTGCCGGATCGAGGCGGTCAGGTGGGTGAGCAGCTCGTCGAACCGCGGGTCGGACGGGTCCAGCCCCTCCAACTCCTTCATGGTCCGCTCGGCGTCGGCGTGCTCGGTGATCTCGTGCTCGGCGATCTGGTCGCCGTCCGGCAGCGCCTTGCGCGCGGCCGGGTAGACGTACGCCTCCTCGGCGACCGAGTGGCGGACCAGCTCGGCGATCACCACGTCCGCGAGCTGCCGGCGGTGCTCCGGCGTGCCCTGCCGGCTCTCCAGCTCGACGAAGATCGCCTCGACCTCCCGGTGGTCGGCCATCAGGACGTCGACGACGTCCTGCCCCGTCGTGGTCTGCGCGTTGGTCATCTCACTGCCCCTTACCGGTGGGATCGGATCGGCTCGGAGGGGGCAGTACCCCCCGCCCGCCGGGCGAACCCAGCCCGCCCGAATCGGCCCGGCCCGCCGCGGGCGGTGGGTGTCAGCCGCCCAGCAGGGCGAGCAGGTCGGCGAGGGCGGTGAGCGGCCGGCCGTCCCAGGACGGGTCGGTGTCGTTGTGCTCGGTGGTCCGCACCACGGTCATTCCGACGGCCGCCGCCCCGGCCAGCTCGCCGTCGGCGCCGTCGCCGACGAAGACGCAGTCGGCGGGGTCGACGCCCAGCCGGCCGGCCGCGGCCAGGTAGATCGCCCGGTCCGGCTTGGCCAGCCCGACCTCGCAGGAGAAGACCGCCACGTCGAAACGGCGGGCGAGGTCGCTCTCCGGCCACGCCTCGGCGGTCTCGGAGGTGGCGTTGCTGACCAGCCCGAGAGGGTGCCCGGCGGCCCGCAGCGTGTCCAGCAGGTCCAGCGTGGAGGACGAGACCGACGCCAGCACCCGGCGGGCGAGCGCCCGCCGGTGCGTCGCGGCGAGGGCAACCGCCTCGTCCGACGGCGTACCGCCCAGCCGCCCGGCGAGGATCCGCACGGTCTCCTCCACGTCCCAGCGGACCAGCCGGTCCCGCCAGGTGGCGTGGTAGGCCCCGACGAGTGCGGCCGGCTCGACGCCCACCAGCACCGCCATCTCGCCGACCACCCGGTCGCGTTCGTCGTCCGCGCCATGGATCAGCGTGTGGAAGAGGTCGAAGATCACCGGCTGCGGCACGACCAGATGCTACCGGCGGGAGACAGGACGAAGGGCCGGCCTCCCCCTTCGGGGAGACCGGCCCTCGGTCGGTCATGCATTCCGGATCAGGCGCTGTAGCCGCGGCCCGCGATCCAGTTGGCCACCTCGGTGACGTCCATCCAGTACTCCGGGTTACCCGGGCTGGCCGGGTCGGCGATCTTCACCGTGTTGCCGTCGTCCTTGTACTCCACCACGGTCACGTAGTGGCCCGGGAAGCTGTGCTGGACGCCGTCGACGTCCACGCCGGCGCCCATGGCGTTGGCGACGACCGGGCGACCCTGGTCCACGGCGGCCTTGACGTCGGCCCGCAGACGCTCGACCTGCTCCTTGGTGGCCACGTCGTTGCTGATCTCGACGGTCTTGTACTTGCCACCGGTGTACTCGTTGAGCACGCGGGTGATGTCGAAGGCCGACGCGGTCCCGTCCACGGTCGTGCCGAGCTTCTGGGCCAGCTCGTCCTGGCTGACCGCCTTACCTTCGGCCGACAGCGCGATCCGCGTCGACGCCGGGCCGCAGTAGTAGGCGTTCGGCTGGGCCTCGTACTCGAAATTGGCCCGCCGGTCGCTCTTGTCCGCGCCCTTGCCGTTGCCGTTGCCCTTGTCCGCGGGCACCGAGGTGACCGGGGCGGCGTGCGCCGGGGCGGCGTGCGCGGCCACGGCCGGGCCGGCGATGACGCCACCGGACATGACCAGGCCGGCGGCGGACAGCATGCTCTTACGGAAGATCGTGTTCATGTCGAAGCTCCATTCGGGGGTTGACGCCTCCGGGGGACGGAGGCGCAAGCACCGGGAAAGGCGCTCGGTCGGTTTCCGAGAATCGGTGGCCGGGCCCGTGGCCCGCTCGCTCACCGGGGAGAGGTAACGACCGCCGGCCCCGGGTCATTCCACCCGGTCACCTGTCCTGCACGGCCGTACGGAGGGTGTAACGACCGGGGCCGGGGTGCGATTCCGCCGGCCGAGTGGCACCGGTCACCGCGGGACCGGACAACCAGCCATGGCACACCCGGTCCGTCGTGGCGTTGACCGGATCGCCATGATCCGGCGAGGTCGGCGACGATGCCGGTGGAGGGCTGGCCGGGACCAACGGCCCAGACGGGCATGAACCGGACAGCGCTGCGATCAGGCGCGCGCGGACAGGTCAGTCGATCGATGGCAGGTTGCCGATCAGCCGAGACACCGTGATCTCGAGGACCACCCGGTGCGGATTCGGACGCGGCTGGCGGTAGCGCTCGGCGTAGCGGCGCTCGGCCTCCGCCACGAACTCCGGCTCCCGGCGCAGCACCGCCCGGCCCTCGACCGTCAGCCACCACCGTCCGTCGACGTGGCAGGCCGCCACCGGCGTACCACCCGGGCCGGCCGCCGCCACGTGCCGCGCCTTGGCGGAGGTCTCCGAGGTGATCACCCGGGCTATGCCGGCGTCCGCGTCGAAGGTGACCCCCACCGGTACGACGTGCGGGGTGCCATCGGCGCGCAGGGTGGTCAGCGTGGCCAGGTGCCGCTGCCGGAAGAAGGCGGCGACCCGTGCGTCGTGTGGGTCCAACCGGTGGTCGCCCGCCATGTCCCGTCCCCTGTCCGCCGAACCGGACCGGCCGCCGGTCCAGTTCTGATCATGGCACGGGACGGTGCAGCTGACCGGGCGGAACCTCCGGCTGGCCCGGCAGGCGTCGCTGCGCCGCCCGATGCCGGTGGACCAGCCGGGTGAGGTAGATCAGGCCGCCCGCCAGCACGCCCATGTCGTCCAGGTAGATCGGGTCCGGGAGGATGTCGACCGGGAAGATGGCGTAGATGAGCGCGCCGTAGAAGGCGACCTTGCCACCCACCCCCAGCGCGCCGAGCAGTCGGCGGGTGCGGACCACCCGGACCGCGAGCAGCACCGCACCGACCAGCGTCGCCAGCGCGACGATGCCGGCGAGCACGACCAGGACCCACGCCTCTCGGGACACGACGTCACGCTAACCGAGCCCGGCCACCGCCGCCGACTGCTCGTCAGTACGCGGGGACGGCGGCGCGGCCTCGCGCCACGCTCGGGGCCTCCCGGGCGGCCACGGTGTCCCTCGCGGTCTCGGTGGCCGCGCCGGCCATGTCCAGGGTGGAGAGCAGGGACTGTGCCTCCGGTGCCCGGCCGGTCGCCTCGTACGCCTCGTCGCGCAGGCTGCGCGCGGCGGCGGAGGCCAGCTC
>JBARAE010000312.1:0-7550 GCA_049791715.1 Micromonospora sp. | reverse complement strand
CTGCTGCTCGGGTGGCGGTGGCGCGGGCGCCGGCCCGACGCGCCGGCCGGCCCGCCGTCCCTCGTGGACGGCAAGCCGGACCGGCCACGGGATGAGGCGGACACGGTGAGCCTCACCGGCAGCGTTCGCGCCGGCCCCTGACCGCTCCGCCGTGGACCATGAGCTTGGTCGAGGTCGGCCAATCGTGGATCAGGCCGATCCCTTTCACGACGAGCCCTTGTCGATGCTCGATCCCGGTGGGCGAGGTCCGGTGAACTGAGAGGCGGTGTTGCTCGCCGGTCACCGTCGATCACCCTCTCTGGCCTGCTGTTCGAACAGCCGATGCCACACATGGGTCAGCAACGGCGGATCGGCGGGCCGCACCTGCAATACGGCCGACCGAAAGAAAGCGGAGAGCTGGGCTCCATCGGCGCGGTGCAAGCGGAAAGGTTACTTGAGCGACAGCACTCTGTCCCCGGCACGACCGGAAGCCCAACGTGGTACGCCCTCGTGACACCGCGCGGTCGGCGACATGAGCGCATGTCCTGATCTTGCCTCGCATGGTCTCGGCGATCCGGCCTTGCCCGCGTGGCCGGCGGTCAGGTCGATGGTTGGCGCATGTGCCAGGCTCACCGTCGGCGTCGGGCGTTGGCATTCAAGCCGCGACCGATGAGGACCAGCATGACCAGAGGGATCGCGAGGCCGGCGCCGAGCACGAACGGCAGCGCCGGATCGGAGACGATGACCCCGAGAACGAAGAGATACAAGCCGACCAGGATGACCCAGTTGAGGTAGGTGACCCTACCGCCGTGCCGGCTGTCCTTCCAGACCGTGCCGCGCATTTGGGGTCGGTACTGCAACAGCCACAGGCCAACCGCCATCCCGACGACCCCGAGGCCGACGGCACACCAGCGCAACACCTCATAGACCGTATGCATGATAGTGATCCCCACATCAATTCAAGGACCGTCTCTCGTCCCACTGTCCTCCGCAGCGCCATGCCAAACATCCGCTCAGCGGCAGAAGAGCGAGCCGTCGCGACACGGGGAGTAGGCGTCGCGACGCCGGCAAGCAGCAGTGGCATGCTCTTCCCGATGTTGAGGCGGTTGGACGACGGCGTCGAAATCTTCGCCGAGGCGGGAAGTGCGGCCGTCCGTCTTCGTAGCGCCGAGCGGCCGTGGGACGACGAGGTACTCGACCTGCGGTGCGAGCTCGCCGATGACGGCGTCAGCGCTGTGACCTGGGTCCGGACGCTCCATGGCGATGGGATTGTGTCGTGGGCAGCCGACCTCGCCGAGTCGTACCAGGGATGGGACGGCGTGCGGGGCTGGGAGTCGCTCGAAAACGACCTCCGCATCGACGCGACGCACGACCGACGAGGTCACGTCAGTCTTCGTTTCGTCATCCGGGGCCCTCGGGGCTACGACCCGGGTGGACGGGAGGCATCTGTCATGGTGGTCCTCGACGCCGGCGAAGACATGCGACGTCTCGTCGCGGAACTCGGCGACTTGGTCTCGTAACCGTGGCCCCAAGTCGGAAGCGCGCGGTCGGCGGCAAGTGAGTGCGCGTCGGAGTCTCGGCGCCTGACCGGACCGAGTCTCGCGGCTGTGGTTCTTCGCCGCTACCGTGGCTTGCCGTGGGCGTGCTCGTTGATTACTTCGCGGCGTCGAGCGTGGAGCTGGACCGTCTCGATCTTTCGGCGGGGCCGGCGGGCATCGGCTGGCCGTACGTCGACTGCAAGGGGTGGATCGACGGGCTGGCCGGTCGGGTCGCAGAGCTGACCGGTCGGGATCCCAGCGAGTTCGGTGACGATGTCGTGGTCTCCGCCGAAGCTGACGGGCCGTGGCTGACGCGGGTGTGGCCGGAGGTCGCCCAGGCGTTGGCCAGCGTGACCGACGAGCAGTTGGCCGAGTACGCCGAGGATGAGCTTCTGGACGAGCACGAAGCCGATCGGTATGTCCAGCTGCGGGACCAGGCACGGTCGGCAGGAGCCAACGGTCAGGACGTCTACTGCTGGTCGTCGCTGTAGTTGACGAGCATCCAGAAGATTTGGTCGCGGGCGTCGGGTGGCAGCCGCCGGCCGACCCAGTTCCGAGACACCAGGGCGTGCCCGTCGTTGTACTCGATCGCGTTGTTGGCCCCGAGCCGCAGGGACCACGCGGCCTCGGTCTTGATCTCGTCGTCCGGCCAGTCCGCCATGGCGGCCAGCGTGGCCGCCACGCGCTGATCAACACGGTCCAGGACGGCGTAGTCGGGTAGGCCTGGAAATCTCTGGGCGTAAAGGTCGATGTGCTTGAACGCGACACCGAGCAGTTCGGCGCCCGTGAAGTCGTTGCCTGTGAAAGCGTTGCGGTCTCGGCCGAGCGCCACGGTGTGTTCCGTGGGCGTACCCCAGAAGTTCACGTTGTGGATCTTGCCAAAAAACGTGCAGTCGACGAACTGCGCCCCGTGCGTAAAGGTCAAGTCGCGCAAACGGGCGCCGTCGAAGACGCATCGCTCGAATCGGGCGTTGCCCAAGAAGGCCTGCGGAGGGATTCGGGTGCGAGCGAAAGCGCACTCCCGGTACACCGTCGCCGGCCAGGTCAGTTCGTCCCACCGCTGACCGCCATAGCCTGTGGCGCCGAGTGAGACGTGGTCGAACATGGTGCGGGAGAAGTTGCAGCGCTCGAACACAGAGTCATGTGCCAGAAAGCTGGAGAACCTCAGCCCGGAAAAGTCGACATCAAGCAACCGGGCGTGAGCGAAGCTGACATCGAGGTTGCCATCTGCTACCTCGAAACGCCCATCGTTCAGTTCGCCCCGGGCCAGCCAGTACCGGTGCAGGCCCGTCTGGGCTGCCTCTATTCGGAACGCTTCTTCCACGTCACGCCGCCTCGCAACCACCTGCCGGCCGAGCACCATACCGCGATGACGGCAGGCTGCGTCGATGGGTGCTCCATGAACACACTCATCTCGGCAGAGGCGCGAGCGGTTGGCTATGTCCCGGAGGCCATGTACGCGGCCAGGATGTAGTTGGGGTGCCGGTCGAGGTTCTTGCGGGCCCGGTCGTAGCGCATGGTGGTTCGCGGATCGGCGTGGCGGGCGGCGATCTGCACGTCGCGCAGGCTGACGTCGGCGTCAAGCATCGTCGTCACGAACGTGTGACGCAGCATGTGGGGATGCATCCTCGGCATCCGGATCCCTGCGGCCTGGGCCAGGTGCTTGAGCCGGCGGGTGGCGGCGTGCCGGTCCATCCGCCCGGCGAGTGTGTTGCGCAGGATCGGCCCGGTGGTGCGGTCGTCGACGGCCCGGTCGACGGATCGGGCCACCGCCGGTGGTAGTGGAACCAAGACGACCTTGCCGCCCTTGCCGCGCACGCGCAGTACCCGGTGGCCGTGCTCCTCGCCCAGGTCGGCGATATTCGACCCTCAGACTTCGAAGATCCGCAGCCCGAGCAGGCCCAGCAGCGCGACCAGGGCGAAGTCGTTCGGGGTTGCTCGACAAACGGGCGGTAATGATCAGCGCCTCGAACTGCAGGTGACCCAGCCCGAGGGTCGGCGACTCAGCCGGCACCGTGGGCCGGCGGACGTAGTCGGCAGGCGAGTGATCCAGGATGGCGTCGATGACGCAGACCCGATAGAACCCAACCACCACCGACAGGCGCCGCGAGACCGTCGAGGCCTGGTACCGACGCACGTCCTGCAGCCAGCGCACGTACCGCTCGATGTCCACCCGTGCCGCAGCCAGCGGGTCGAGAACCTGGTCGGTACACCAGCGTAGGAAGACCCGCAGGTCGGAGTCGGTATGGACGCGAGTCTGCCCACGGTAGCGGCCCAGGAAGGCGGATACCGCGGCGCGCAAAACGAGCTGATCGGTCGGTACGACACTGGAAGCGGAAGCAGGAAAGGCAGCCATACATCACCGTGCGTCACCAGCGGCGATGAACGCCAGCACGCCGGGAGCGGCATGTGAGGATGTCCGGCGACCCGCACAGGAGGATGATCATGGGCAGTCTGGGTGTGCACTTCGCGATCGACGAGGACATGGCGGCGAGGCTGCTGACTGCAGAAGATGATGAAGTTGTGATGGCTCTGATCGAGGAGGTCGAAGAGGAAACGGCCGGCGTTGATCACTGCGATACCGACAAGGCGTGGGACGCGATCCACCGCAGCCTGACTGACGGCCTCCTGGGTTACGACAACGGCGACTACCCGCTCAACGCCGTCATCCTCGGCGGTCGCCAACTGTACGAGGGCGAGGAATACATCGTCAGTCTCCTCACGCCGGAGCAGGTATGCGACGCAGCGAACGTCCTCACCGTGGTGTCCCGCGAGAGGCTCCGAGCGGGATACGAGGCCATCGACGTCGCCGACTACGGACCCGAGTTCGGCGACGAAGACTTCGAATACACGTGGGAGAACTTCACCGGCGTCATAGCCTTCTTCGAACGTGCCGCCCAGTCAGGCCGGCACGTCGTCTTCACCGTCGACCAGTAGACGGTGCCTGTAGCGGCCAACCGGTTCCTAGACTCCGCTCTGACAGCGGCATGAGCGCGCAGCCGATCAGCGGCCGAGACAATTCGCCGCATGTGTCTCGCCGGTCGACCAAAGCCTTTGCCTGCAACTGCACGTTCTCTGTGTCGAGGTCAGCAACGTGTCGGGGGCAGCGCACCGTCCTTCGCGGGGTTCGGTTCGAGCGATTCTCGGCTTGGCGAGGGCCTTTCGGCGGCAGCTCCTCGGCGTTCGATCGAGCGGCTCGATCCCGCACTCAGGCGACCCGAACAAGCGCGGTCACGGCGGTGATGACGGTCGCGGTGTTGACCCGCCGGGGCTGGCGCCGTTGGTGTTGAGGCCGACGTGGCGCTCAACAACACTGCCCTGTCGGTAGGGCCCGCGCCGATGTCGTGGAGGTGATGCAGCCCTTCGTGCGCGGCCTGCCGCACCATCCACAGGACGGAGCGCCGTTCCCGAGGGAGCCGGACGGCGCAGCGGCTCCACTGCGGTTCGCTGATCTCGCTCGCGAGGGCGGCGAACCGGTCAGCGTTCCGTTCGAGGTCCAGCAGTACGGCGGCCAGCGGTTGCTGGTTGTAGGCGCGCTGTGCGGCGCGCTCGTCGTTGCGCATCGGCTCGAGCGTGGGCTCGTGCTCGGTCAGCGTGCGGCGAACCCGGGTCTCGTAGACGTCGTAGACGTCGCGGACATGGCAGGCGTACTCCAGCGCCGACCACACCCCGGACGCGGGCCGCCGACGCAGGACGTCGACGGACAGGTGTTGCAGCCGGCGGCGGTACTGCGCGGGATGGCTGCGGATCAGCCCGAGGGCCGCCGACGGGGTCAGGTCGCCGTATCGCAGACCACACGATTCGCAGTGGTGGTCCTTCTCCGGCAGCGGCGGGAGCGTCATCGTACCGCCACGCCGCGCAGTCGCCTCACGAAGCCTTCCCCTATAGCTTCGGAAATCGAATCACCACAGCGGAGGGTACTGTATCGAAGTTCGAAGCATCAAGAGGGGCGGCACAGGCGATGACGGCACCCAGGCCAGGCCGGCCGGTACGCGGATCGAGCACCGGGCGACCCCTCATGGCCGCCCTCGACCTGTTCGGCCGCCGCTGGAACCTGCGCATCGTCTGGGAGCTGCGGCACGGGCCGGTCGGGTTCCGCGCGTTGCAGCAGCGCTGCGACAACATGTCCTCCAGCGTCCTGCGGCAACGGCTGACCGAGCTCCTTGACGCCCACCTCGTCGCCCAGCAGCCGGACGCGGCCTACACGCTCACCGAGCTGGGCCGCGGCGCCTATCAGGCATTGCGCCCGCTCGCCCGCTGGTCCGACACGTGGGCCTCGGCCCTGGGCGAGGACGGCGAACACTGAACCCCTGAAGCACCGCCCACTGGCGCTTCGGAAACCGAATCGCTACGGTGCTTCTGAATCCGAATCACCTGGAGGGGTTATGGCCCGTATCCCAGCGCTCGAACCGCCATTCACGCCAGACGTGGCGGCACAACTCGCCACGATGACGCCGGCTGGCGTGCCTCCTATCGGCCTTTTCCGGACATTGGCCAAGAACGTGCCGATGACCGTCGCGATGAGCCACTTGGGCAGGTATGAACTCGGCCGTGACCTGACCCTGACACTCCGAGAGCGGGAGATCGTCATCCTGCGCACCTGCGCGCGCTGCGGCTGCGAATACGAGTGGGGCGTCCACGTGATGGTCTTCGCTGACCGTGCTGCACTCACGGCGGCCGAGGTCACCTCGCTCACCCACGGGTGCCCTGACGATCCCTGCTGGACGGCCGGCCGCGAAGCCACGCTCATCCGGATGGTGGACGCCCTGCACGACTCGTGCGACATCAACGACGCACTGTGGCGATCCGCGCAGGAGTCGTTCGACGAGCGGCAACTGCTCGACGTGCTCCTGCTGTGCGGGTGGTACCACGCGATCTGCTTCGCCGCCCGCGCCGCTCGCGTCGACCTCGAGGCCGGTGCTCCCCGCTTCGCCGACGTCACACCCACCTGATGGCCGGCCCACCGGTGGCAGTGGTGAACGCCTGCACCCGCGACGGGCAGGGCGGCAGCCCCACCGCGGTCGTGATCGACGACGCCACGCTCACCGACGGCGACCGGCACGCCATCACCCGTAGGACCGGCACCTCCCACACCGCGTTCATCGACACCGGCACAGCGGACACGCCCACGGTGCGCTTCTTCACCAGCGCCGGGGAACTCACGAACTGCGGCCATGGCACCATCGCCGCGCAAGCCGTCCTGCTGCACCGCAGCGGCGCCACCGAGCACCGCGGGCGCCAGCACACCGCAGGCCGCACCTTCGCCACGACCGCCATCCGCCGTCGCGAAGGCGTCGAAGTCTGGTTCGACCAAGGCGCCATCGCCCTGGCTGGCGACGGCGACGCCACCGGTGGTGGCATCATCGCGGCCCTCGGCCTGCAACGAGCGGACATCGCCGCCGGCGTACGAGTCGCTTCGCCGGGCACGCCACGACTGCTCGTCCCCGTCCAGGATCACGGGACGCTGCAGTCCATGCAGCCCGACTTCGATCGGCTGGCAACCGAGTGCCGGCGACTCGGGTATCTCGGCTGCTTCACCTACGCACTCTCGCCGACCACAAGAACGGCGGCAGCCCGCATGTTCGCCCCCGCGATCGGGGTCAACGAGGACATCGCGAACGCCAACAGTGTCGGCTGCCTCGCCGCCCACCTCCTCGACACCTCCGGCAACGGCGACATCGAAGTCCACCAGGGTGACACACTCAAGAGGCCATCATCGATCTCCGCGAGCGCGACCCGTACCGGATCCGGCATCGTCGCGAGAATCGGCGGAGTGGTCGACCTCGGCCCGCCCATCGTTCTCGGCTGAAACATCAAGCGATCCGCGCTCGAGCGACTTCCTTTCCTGGCGATAATCGGATGCACGGTCATCGGCACGATCGGATGCCTGACCTCGGCCGGCGACCGGGGACTGTGGATTGCTCCTCTGTCAAGCGGCGGCTGGTTGTCGGGGGACGAGGTCGGCGCGTAGTGCTTGGTAGACGACGTCGGAGAGACGCCGTTTGAGGACGCGGAGGGCCTCCAGGCCGCCGT
>JBARAE010000311.1:0-4848 GCA_049791715.1 Micromonospora sp. | reverse complement strand
CGCTCGCTCGGTCTCAAGCGGATCAACGACGTGGTGGTCAAGGAGGACCGTCCGGAGATCCGCGGCATGATCTTCACGGTCAACCACCTCGTGAAGGTCGAGGAGGTCGAGTAATGACGATCAAGGTTCACCACCTGCGCCCGGCGCCCGGTGCCAAGACCGCGAAGACCCGCGTGGGTCGCGGTGAGGGCTCCAAGGGCAAGACCGCCGGTCGCGGTACCAAGGGTTCGAAGGCCCGGAAGAACATCTCGGCGGCGTTCGAGGGTGGGCAGATGCCCATCCACATGCGCCTGCCGAAGCTGAAGGGCTTCAAGAACAGGTTCAAGGTCGAGTTCCAGGTGGTCAACCTGGACCGGCTCGCCGAGCTCTTCCCGAACGGTGGCCAGGTCGGCCCGGTCGAGATGGTCGAGGCCGGTGCGGTCCGCAAGGGCCAGCCGGTCAAGGTCCTCGGCAGCGGCGACCTCGGCGGGGTTGCCCTCCAGGTGGCGGCGCACGCGTTCAGTGCGTCGGCCAAGGAGAAGATCAGCGCCGCCGGCGGCTCCGTCACCGAGCTGTAGGCAGACACCCGTGGCGCCCGCTCAGTTGTCCACAACTGGGCGGGCGCCGTGGTCTAACCGGTGCGTGTGCGCCGGGTAACATCGGATTCGGTTTATGTAGCCGGGCGCATCTGCCCGGACCGGGAGCGGGCTGTTAGAGTCCCTTCCCAGCTATGGATATCGGGCGCTCGCCCGGCACCCACCCCGCTCCGCCAGGGATCACCACCGGCGGCCCGCGTCGCGCAGGAGGAAGAAGTTGCTGTCCGCCTTTCTCAGTGCGTTCCGTACGCCTGACCTGCGCAAGAAGCTGCTGTTCACAGTAGGCATCATCGCGGTCTACCGGCTGGGGGCCACGCTGCCCAGCCCGGGCGTGTCGTACGGCAACGTGCAGAAGTGCCTCGACACCCTGCAGGGCAGTAGCACGGGTGTGCTGAACCTGCTGGACCTCTTCTCCGGTGGGGCGCTGCTGCAGCTCTCCGTCTTCGCGCTGGGCATCATGCCCTACATCACGGCGTCGATCATCCTGCAGCTGCTGACCGTGGTCATCCCGAGGCTGGAGCAGCTCCGCAAGGAGGGCCAGGCCGGCCAGGCGAAGATCACCCAGTACACCCGGTACCTGACGCTGGGGCTGGGCATCCTGCAGTCGTCGGCGTTCGTGGCGCTGGCCCGCTCCGGGCAGCTCTTCCAGAACCGCTGCGACCAGTTCCCGATCGTCCCCAAGGGCACCGGCATCCCGGACTGGCTGACCCTCGCCATCCTGGTCATGACGATGACTGCCGGCACCGGCGTGGTGATGTGGCTCGGTGAGCTGATCACCGACCGGGGCGTCGGCAACGGCATGTCGGTGCTGATCTTCACCTCGATCGCGGCTCGGCTCCCCAGCGAGGGCTGGAAGATCAAGACCACCAAGGGCTGGGGGATGTTCCTCCTCGTCATCGCCCTGGTCCTGCTGGTCATCACCGCGGTCACCTTCATCGAGCAGGCCCAGCGCCGGATCCCGGTGCAGTATGCCAAGCGCATGATCGGCCGGCGGATGTACGGCGGCACCTCGACCTACATTCCGCTGAAGGTGAACCAGGCGGGTGTCATCCCGGTCATCTTCGCCTCGTCGCTGCTCTACCTGCCGCAGCTCGCGCTCCAGTTCTTCGACCAGAACAACCCTGGCAAGACGCAGGCCTGGATCACGAACCACATCGTGAAGCCGAGCGCGCCGGAGCACATCGCGATCTACTTCCTGTTGATCATCTTCTTCACGTACTTCTACGTGTCGATCACGTTCAACCCGACCGAGGTCGCGGACAACATGAAGAAGTACGGCGGTTTCGTGCCGGGCATCCGCCCCGGCAAGCCGACCGCCGAGTACCTGGACTTCATCCTCAGCCGGATCACCCTGCCGGGCGCGCTCTACCTGGGCATCATCGCGATCCTGCCGAACTTCTTCTTCATCTGGCTGGACAACCAGCAGTTCCAGAACTTCCCGTTCGGCGGCACCGCTGTGCTCATCATGGTCGGCGTCGGTCTGGAGACCGTTAAGCAGATCGAGAGCCAACTCATGCAGCGGAACTACGAAGGGTTCCTGCGGTAGATGCGACTCGTTCTGGTTGGCCCGCCGGGCGCGGGCAAGGGCACGCAGGCGGAGTTCATCGCCGCCCACCTCTCGGTGCCGAAGATCTCGACCGGTGACATCTTCCGGGCGAACGTGACCCAGGGCACGCCGCTCGGGGTCGAGGCCAAGCGGTACATGGACGCCGGCAAGCTCGTCCCGGACGAGGTCACCATCAACATGGTCCGGGACCGGCTCGCCGAGCCGGACGCCAGCGAGGGCTTCCTGCTCGACGGCTTTCCGCGTACGACGCCGCAGGCCGCCGCGCTGGACAAGCTCCTCGCGGACCTCGGCACCGCGCTGGACCTGGTGCTGGAACTGGTCGTTGACGACGACGAGGTGATCCGGCGGTTGTCCGGCCGGCGTACCTGCCGGGGCTGCGGCAAGATCTGGCACGTCGAGTTCGACGCCACCACCCGGGAGGGCATCTGCGACCGCTGCGGCGCGGAACTCTTCCAGCGCGACGACGACAAGCCGGAGACCATCGCGGCCCGGCTGCGGGAGTACGCCGAGAAGACCGCGCCGCTGGTCGACTACTACGGCGCCCAGGGCAAGCTCGTCGGCATCGACGCGACCGGCCCGGTGGAGGACGTCACGGTCCGCGCCATCGACGCCCTCCGCTCGTACGGCGGCTGACGGCCCGCCGGGGGACCGGCGGATAGAGTGCGAACAGCGGGGTACGTCCGACGTGCCCCGCTGGTCCGCGCGACGAAAGGTAACGCCTCCATGCGTCGTCCCCAGCTGGACATCCAGCTGAAGACTCCCGACCAGATCGAGAAGATGCGGGCCGCCGGCCTGGTGGTCGCCCGAGCGCTGCGTCGGATGCGGGAGGCGGTCGCTCCCGGTGTGACCACCGCGGACCTGGACGCCATCGCCGAGTCGACCATCCGTGAGGCCGGTGCGGTTCCGTCGTTCAAGGGGTACCACGGCTTCCCGGCCTCGATCTGCTCGTCGGTGAACGAGCAGGTGGTGCACGCCATCCCGTCGTCGAAGCAGGTGCTCCGCGACGGCGACCTGATCTCGATCGACTGCGGCGCTGTGCTCAACGGCTGGCACGGGGACGCGGCCATCACGGTCGGCGTGGGTGAGGTCGACCCGGCGCTGCTGAAGATGGCCGCAGTCGCCGAGGACGCCATGTGGGCGGGGATCGCAGCGGCCGCCCGGGGTGCCGTGAGCGGCAAGGGTCGGCTGACGGACATCTCCCACGCGGTGGAGAACGCGGTCCGCAAGGGCGGCCGGTACGGCATCGTCGACGGCTACGGCGGGCACGGCATCGGCACCGAGATGCACCAGGATCCGCACGTGCTCAACCATGGCCGTCCCGGTAAGGGCCCCCGCCTGGTACCCGGCATGGCGCTGGCCATCGAGCCGATGATCACCATCGGGTCGCCACGCACGGTCGAGCTGGCCGACGGCTGGACCGTCGTGACGCGGGACGGTTCGGCGGCCGTGCACGTGGAGCACTCCATCGCGCTCCTGGCGGACGGAGCGTGGGTGCTCACCGCGGAAGATGGTGGCGCCGCCCGACTGGGCGACCTGCTGAGCAGATCCGCCGCCTAGCGGTGGCGGCCCCGTGACCAGGGAGTGGCCGGCCTGACAGTGACGATTCCCTCTTGCGATCGCACCGGTGGCAAGGGGGAATCGGTCAACAATTGTTTTTAATTGTTACGGACGCACCCAGCTCGAACAGCGCCCAGTCGAGTCGCAGACCCGGTAGGAGCTCACGAAACCGGAGGGGGTGTGTTCCCGCCCGCAGCCGGACTTGCTGCCATTCCCGTCGCCGACGGAATCCCGAACACCGTCGGTGGTCGTGTATCCGGCGCGGATTCCGATGCCGTCCGCCGAGAAGTCACACGCCTTGACGTACAGGTGGTCGGCCTCCACCTGGGCGTTCCCGATGAGGGCGCCCGCTCCGTAGAGCGGCAGAGTGTGAGCATGGGCGCTGGCTCCGCCGGCGAACGACACCACGGCGGTCAGCGTGGCGGCGGACACCACGAGGGCCCGACGCACGAGTCTCAGTTTCACGATTTTTCTAACCTCTCCCCGTTGAGGCCCGCGCTGCCGCGCAGATCGCGGGCACGGCTGATGACGGGCGTGCGGGGACGCAGCAGAAATGCGATTTCTGAGACGGCCTCGTTATCCCATCGATCGGCGGCTGCCGACTCGGGGAAGCTATACGGGCGCGTTGTAAATGCGTCAACCCCGGCCACGGTGAGTGGCGATAGCGGTAGTTTCTATTTACCGCCGACAATTAGCGACTGGCCAGGTCATACGGCGGGTGGCCCTCGGCGGGCCGGGGTGAGGGTCCGTTGACGCAGAGTGAGGAGGGCCGGACCGGCGTCGGCGAGTGTGGCGGCGGACACGTCCGGCGCCGTGCGGGTGGGGAGCCGCCGTGGAGGTCCCCGACCTGGCGACCGGTTTCCCTTCCTGCGGGCGACGTGCTAGGCGGCCGGTTTGGCGACAGCCCGCGTGCGGGCGTAGACTTTCTGATCGGCGCACAGCGTCCACTCCGGCATGCCCACCCAGCGCTTCGGTGGGAGCCGGAGCCGCGGCTGGCTCGGGCATCCGATTCGTGATCGGGCGCCCGTGTAAGACGTTGTGGGCCGTCCGGAGTAACCGACGTCAGGACAGCGGAGGACATGCCGAAAAAAGACGGAGCCATCGAGATCGAGGGTCGGGTCATCGAGCCCCTGCCGAACGCCATGTTCC
>JBARAE010000310.1:0-8095 GCA_049791715.1 Micromonospora sp. | reverse complement strand
CATCGTGCATAGAGGGGCCGGACGTGTGAGGGGTGCGTCCGGCCCCTCCCCCGTGTCCGGGGACGGGTCGGGCTCACCCCGCCACGCGGGCGCCGCGGCCGGTCCGGCCGGCCGCCGGGGTGGCGGTGCTCAGCCGACCGGCTGGGTGACGTTCTGCCGGACCCACTCGACGATGGACTGGGTGGTGGCGCCCGGGGTGAAGATCTTCGCGACGCCGAGCTGCTCCAGCTCCGGGATGTCGGCGTCGGGGATGATGCCGCCGCCGAAGACGACGATGTCCCGTGCGTCCCGCTCGGCCAGCAGCTCCAGCACCCGCTTGAAGAGCGTCATGTGGGCGCCGGAGAGCACCGAGAGGCCGACCGCGTCCGCGTCCTCCTGGATCGCCGTCTCCACGATCTGCTCCGGGGTCTGGTGCAGGCCGGTGTAGATGACCTCCATGCCGGCGTCCCGCAGGGCACGCGCGACCACCTTCGCGCCCCGGTCGTGGCCGTCCAGGCCGGGCTTCGCGACGACGACCCGGATACGAGAGCTCATCAGCGCACACCTTTCACCGGCTCCGCGGCTATTCACCTGAACGAACGGTAACCCGGCCGATCCCGGGCCGGTAACCCGGGCTGCGTTCTAGCGTCCGCCCGCCCGGCCGGAAAGCGGGACGCCTCCGCCGAACGGTCACTCTGGGCGACGAACCGGCCGTTCAGGGCCGCCCAACCGGCGGCACGAGCTATGACATCAGGGGACAGAAAAGGACAGAAGGAAACGCCAATTCGGCGCTTCCGCTTGTGACTGGTGTGGCGGTTGGCTAACGTGTCCACGGTTGTCATCAGGTCCACGGACGGGTGACGACGCGGCCAGCCGACGTTCATCCGAGCTTCACCGGGCGCCGGCCGACCGCATCGGAACCCCGACAACGGAGGGTGTGCGTGCGCCAGCGCCTGTCGTCTGAGCCCGATAGATATCGCGGCCGCCGCCGCGTACCCACCCCGCCGCGGAGCCGCTACGCCGCGGTCGTGACCACCGCCTTCGTGGGAGCCGGCCTCGTCGCCCTCGGGGCGAACGCCCTTCCCGACGCCAAGAGCGTCAGCCCGTCGGTCCTCGACGAGCTGAAGCAGGCCTCGATCACCAGCCAGGACGCGGCCGCCCGTGACAACTCCGCGCAGGTCGCCTCCCGCGACAGCGAGCGCGCCGGCAGCGAGGCCACCGAGCAGGACGTCTGGCTGCTCCCCCTCCAGGCTTACGACTTCAACTCGCCCTACGGCATGCGCTGGGGCAAGCTCCACACCGGCATCGACCTGGTCGCCCCCGAGGGCACCCCCTTCGTCGCCATCCACGACGGCACGGTCACCAAGGCCGGCTGGTTCGGTGGCTACGGCTACGCCGTGATCGTCCAGCACCCGGACGGCAGCGAGGCGATCTACGGCCACTCCTCCGCGGTCAGCGTGAAGGAGGGCCAGCAGGTCAAGGCCGGTGACCAGCTCGGCCTGGTGGGCAACACCGGCCACTCCTACGGCTCGCACCTGCACCTGGAGATCCATGTCAACGGCGAGCCGCTCGACCCGGTGCCGTGGCTGGAGGACCGGGGAGTGGACATCAAGCTGCAAACCGAGGCAATTTACAGCGAGGTAGCCGCGTCCTGACGCTGCGTATCGCCCATTTGCCGCCCGGATCATCTGATCCGGGCGGTTTTTGTTGGAGAACCGGCCGCGAAAGTCAGATGGGCCACAGGCGCAAGTGTGAGCGCTGACACAGCCGCACATGATCACTTTTCAATTCAGAGGGTGACACTTCGGTACGAACCGGGGCGGTAGTGCCCTTCAACCTCAGCTACCCACCGGTACCAGTACCCGGCCCGGGCCGGCCTCACACCAGTATTTCCAGGTCAAGTGCCCCTCGACTGATGAAGGTCCCCGTGCAGGAAGACAGCTCCATCCAGAACGAGAACACCCGCGACACCACCTCCGGCCGGCATCGACTGCGTAAGCGGATGAGCCGCCGCACCACATACTTCGCCCTCGGCGCACTCGCGCTTGTGGGCCTCGGCCTCGGCGGCGTCTCGGTCGCCACCGGCGACCACGCCACCCCGACCCCGGCCGCCGTCGACTTCGACGCCCAGGCCCGGGCCGAGGCGGCCTCCCGCGCCGACCGCTCCGCCCGCGAGTCGACCGCCCCGGTCACCCCGTCCGCCACCCCGACGCCGGTCAGCCCGTCGCCGAGCCCGTCGAAGGCCAGCCCCAAGCCGACGAAGAAGGCCACCGCCAAGCCCTCTCCCACCAGGACCGCCAAGCCCAAGCCCACCTGGGTCATCCCCATGAAGGGCGCGGAGATCACCTCCTGCTACGGGCAGCGGTGGGGCACCCTGCACGCCGGCATCGACTTCGCGATGCCCGAAGGCACCCCGATCCATGCCGCCGCGGCGGGCACCGTGGTCAAGGCCGGTGACGTCGGCGACGGGTACGGCAACTCCGTCTTCATCGACCACGGCAACGGCTACCTCACCCACTACGCCCACCAGAGCCGCCTCGCGGTCAGCGTGGGCGACAAGGTCAGCGCCGGCGAGGTGATCGGCTACGAAGGCTCCACCGGCGACTCCACCGGCCCGCACCTGCACTTCGAGGTGCACCAGGGCCAGATGTGGAACCAGATCGACCCGGCGCCGTTCCTGCGCGCCCGGGGCATCGACGTGCCCTGCTGACGGTCACGCACGAGAAAGGGCCCGGTCCGGCGATTCGCCGGGCCGGGCCCTCGTCGTTCGGCTCAGAGCTTGTCGATCGGGGCGTGCCGCAGCACCAGCCACATGGTCTGGTCACCGAAGTCGATCTGCGCCCGCGCACCCGGCCCGTGCCCCTCCACGGCGAGCACCCGGCCCAGGCCGTAGCGCTGGTGGTTGACCCGGTCGCCGGCCGACACCTTCGGCCCCTGCGGCAGCTCGCTGGCGGTGGCCAGCCGGCTGCCGTCCACGCCGAGCCGCTTCGCGAGCTGCGCCGCCTTCGGGGTGCCCCCGGTGAAGCCGCCACGGGCGCCGGGCACCCGGTCCGCGCGGCCACCGACGCCGCCACCCCCGCCGGCCCAGGACGTGTACGAGCCCTCGGTGCGCTCCCACCGGACCAGCTCCGGCGGCAACTCCTCCAGGAACCGTGACGGCGGGTTGTAGGCGGGCTGTCCCCAGGCCGAGCGGGTCACCGCCCGCGACAGGTAGAGCCGCTGCCGGGCCCGGGTGATGCCGACGTACGCCAGCCGCCGCTCCTCCTCCAGCTCCCGGGTGTCCCCGAGCGAGCGCAGGTGCGGGAAGACGCCGTCCTCCAGGCCGGTCAGGAAGACCACCGGGAACTCCAGCCCCTTGGCGGTGTGCAGCGTCATCAGGGTGACCACGCCCTGGTGGTCCGGGTCGTCGCTGGGCACCTGGTCGGCGTCGGCGACCAGCGCCACCTGCTCCAGGAAGCCGGCCACCGTGGCCCGCTCCCCCTCCTCGCCGAGCGCCTCGATCCGCTCGGTGTACTCCCGGGCCACGCTGACGAGTTCCTGGAGGTTGTCCACCCGGCCGGCGTCCTGCGGGTCCAGGCTCTCCTCCAGCTCGGTGAGATAGCCCGACCGGGTCAGCAACGCCTCCAGCACCTCCTCCGGGGTGCCGGTCTCGGCCAGCTCCCGCGCCCCGTCGAGCAGCGCGACGAAGTCGGCGATGCCGTTGGCCGCCCGGGTGGAGATCCCCGGGGCGTCCTTGGCCCGGCGCAGCGCGGCACCGAAGGAGATCCGGTCCCGGCTGGAGAGCGCCTCCACGCACGCCTCGGCCCGGTCGCCGATGCCCCGGCGCGGAGTGTTGAGGACCCGCCGCAGGCTGACCGTGTCGTCGTCGTTGACCACCGCGCGCAGGTACGCCAGCGCGTCGCGGACCTCCTTGCGCTCGTAGAAGCGCACCCCGCCGACCACCTTGTAGGGCAGGCCGACCCGGATGAACACCTCCTCGAAGACACGGGACTGCGCGTTGGTGCGGTAGAAGACGGCGACGTCGCCCGGGCGGGTGTCGCCCTCGTCGACCAGCCGGTCGATCTCCCGGGCCACCCAGTCGGCCTCGGCGTGCTCGGTGTCGGCCACGTACCCGACGATCCGTTCGCCGTCGCCGGCCTCGCTCCAGAGCCGCTTCGGCTTCCGGGAGGTGTTCCGGTCGATCACCGCGTTGGCGGCGTTCAGGATGGTCTGGGTGGACCGGTAGTTCTGCTCCAGCAGGATCGTCCGGGCGTCGGTGAAGTCCCGCTCGAACTCGAGGATGTTGCGGATCGTCGCGCCCCGGAACGCGTAGATCGACTGGTCGGCGTCGCCGACCACGCAGAGCTCGGCCGGCTCGATCCCCTCGGTGCCGGAGACCAGCTCCTTGATCAGCACGTACTGGGCGTGGTTGGTGTCCTGGTACTCGTCGACCAGGACGTGCCGGAACCGGCGCCGGTAGCTCTCCGCCACGTGCGGGTGGGACTGGAGCAGGTGCACCGTGGTCATGATGAGGTCGTCGAAGTCGAGCGCGTGCGCCTCGCGCAGCCGCCGCTGGTAGAGCGTGTACGCCTCCGCGAGGGCCCGCTCGTTGGGCCCCTTGGCCCGGGTCGCGAACGCCTCCGGGTCGACCAGCTCGTTCTTGAGGTTGGAGACCTGGGCGGCCAGGCCGCGGGCCGGGTAACGCTTCGGGTCGAGGTCGAGCTCCCGGGCGACGAGCTGCATCAGCCGGCGGGAGTCGTCCGCGTCGTAGATCGAGAAGGTGGACTTGAGACCGGCGTGCTCGTGCTCAGCCCGCAGGATCCGGACGCAGGCGGAGTGGAACGTCGACACCCACATCAGCCGGGCTCGCGGCCCGACCAGGGCGGCCACCCGGTCCTTCATCTCCCCGGCGGCCTTGTTGGTGAAGGTGATCGCGATGATCTCGCCCGGGTGGACGTCCCGCGCGGCGAGCAGGTACGCGATCCGGTGGGTCAGCACCCGGGTCTTGCCGGAGCCGGCGCCGGCCACGATCAGCAGCGGCGATCCGGCGTGGGTGACGGCGTCCCGCTGCGGCCCGTTGAGGCCCTCGACGAGCTGCTGGGGGTCGAGGTGCCCGGCATGGCCCGGGCGCCGCGGCGGAGTCCGGGCAGGCTCGGGCGCGGGCGGGGACGCGGGGATGTCGAAGAGAGGATGCATCGCACGGCGAGTCTATGCCGCCGGCCGGACACTTCCCGCCCACGCAGGCCCCCACGAGACGAAGCCGTCATCGCCGCCGTCCCATCTGGTGGGGCGAATCCTTGCGCGGCGCCGCCCCGGGTCGGCATACTCGACGGCGTGTTCGGTCAGCGCTTCTCCTTTTACTACGGCACCGGGAGTCCGGCAGCCGTAGGTCGCGCCTGATCACAAGACCTGCGAAAAGCCCCGGGCTCCTGGAGCCCGGGGCTTTTTCGTTCCGGGATCCGGGCACCGGGCCCGATGTCCGAGGGGTACGGCGATGATGACAGACGTGGTGGAATCCAGCGGCAGCCTGGCGCGGCGCGAGGACCGGTCCGGCACCGGCCCGACCGGGCCGGCGACGGCCCGGACCGGCACCGACGATTCGGCGGCGGCCGAGCGGATCGTGGCGATCCGGGAGCGGATCGACGAGATCGACCGCACCATCATCGAGCTCTGGCAGGAGCGGGCCGCCCTCTCCCAGGAGGTGGGGGCCACCCGGATGGCCTCCGGGGGGACCCGGCTGGTGCTCTCCCGGGAGCGGGAGATCCTGGAGCGCTTCCGCCGGGCGCTCGGCGCGGACGGCACCCAGTTGGCGCTGCTCCTGCTGCGGGCGGGCCGCGGGCCGCTGTGAGGCCCTCAGGCACGGTCCGGCTTACCCCCGCCCCGGATACGACGAACCGCCTGCCGGCCTCGAGCTGAGGCCGGCAGGCGGTCCGGACGGGTCACGCCTCGTGCGTGGCGACGATCTCCCGCTTCTCCGCGAAGTGGCAGGCGCTCGGGTGGTCCGAGGTCCGCCGGATCTGCAGCAGCGGAACCTCCTGGGCGCAGATCTCCTGCGCCTTCCAGCACCGGGTGCGGAACCGGCAGCCCGAGGGCGGGCTGACCGGGGAGGGGACGTCACCGGTGAGCCGGATGATCGCCTTGCTGTCGCGCAGCGTCGGGTCCGGCACCGGCACCGCCGAGAGCAGCGCCTGGGTGTACGGGTGGGTCGGCCGCTCGTAGATCTCGTCCTCGGTGCCGATCTCCACCATCTTGCCCAGGTACATCACGGCTACCCGGTCGGAGAGGTGGCGCACGACCGACAGGTCGTGGGCGATGAAGACGTACGACAGGCCGAACTCCGTCTGGAGCTTCTCCAGCAGGTTCATCACCTGGGCCTGGATGGACACGTCCAGGGCCGAGACGGGCTCGTCACAGACGATGACCTCGGGCCGCAGGGCGAGCGCCCGGGCGATGCCGATGCGCTGCCGCTGACCGCCGGAGAACTGGTGCGGGTACCGGTTGATGTGTTCCGGGTTGAGGCCGACCAGGTCGAGCAGTTCCTTGACCTTGCCCCGGCGGCTGCCCTTCGGGGCCACCTCGGGGTGGATCTCGAACGGCTCGCCGATCAGGTCGCCGACCGTCATGCGCGGGTTCAGCGAGGTGTACGGGTCCTGCATCACCAGCTGGATCTGCCGGCGCAGCCGCCGCAGCGCCCCGCCGGAGAGCTTGGAGATGTCCTGCCCCTTGTAGAGCACGCTGCCGGCGGTCGGCTTCTCCAGGTTCATCAGGACCCGGGCGAGCGTCGACTTGCCGCAGCCGGACTCACCCACGACGCCGAGGGTCTCGCCGGCCTTCAGGCCGAACGAGACGCCGTCGACCGCCTTGACCTGACCGATGGTCTTCTTGAACACGATCCCCCGGGTCACGGGGTAGTGCTTGACCAGGTCACGGACCTCGATGATGTTCTCAGTCACGGTTCACGAGCTCCTCGGCGAAGTGGCAGGCGCTGGCCCGACTGGTGCCGACCTGCAGCAGCGGAGGCACCTTCTCCCGGCACACCGGCTGCGCCATGGGGCAGCGCGGGTTGAACGGGCAGCCCGGCGGGATGTTCATCAGGTTCGGCGGGAGGCCCTTGATGGTGCGGAGCTCCTGCCCCTTCTCGTCCATCCGCGGGATCGAGTTGAGCAGGCCGAGGGTGTACGGGTGCGCCGGCTTGGCGTACAGCTCGTACACGTTGGCTTCCTCGACGATCCGGCCGGCGTACATGACCGCGATCCGGTCCGCGACGTCGGCGACCACGCCAAGGTCGTGGGTGATCAGAATCATGCCCATCTGCCGCTCCCGCTGGAGCTCGCCGAGCAGGTCCATGATCTGGGCCTGCACGGTCACGTCCAGGGCGGTGGTCGGCTCGTCCGCGATCAGCACCTCGGGGTCCAGCGCCAGCGACATCGCGATCATCGCGCGCTGCCGCATACCGCCGGAGAACTGGTGCGGGAAGTTGCTGAACCGGCCCTTGGCGTTCGGGATCTTGACCTGGTCGAGCATCTCGATCGCGCGCTTCTTCGCGTCTGCGCGGCTCATGCCGCGGCGGACGCGGAACTGCTCGGCGATCTGGAACCCGACGGTGAAGACCGGGTTCAGGGCGGAGAGCGAGTCCTGGAAGATCATCGCGATGCCCTCACCGCGGATGCGGCGGCGGTCCTCGGCGGACATCTTGAGCATGTCCTTGCCGTGGAAGCGGACCTGGCCACCGGTGACGAAGCCCGGCGGGGTGTCCAGGATGCCCATGACGGTCTGCGCGGTGACGCTCTTGCCGGAGCCGGACTCGCCGAGCACGGCGAGGGTCTCCCCCGCGTCGACGTGGTAGGTGACTCCGTTGATGACCTTGGCGACGCCGTCCCGGGTGCGGAACTCCACGCGCAGGTCATCGACCTCGAGCAGCCGGCCGGAGGGGCGACCGGAGCCACCAAAGCCCGGCGCGGACTGCTCGGACACGAGAATGTCGGACAACTCAGTCTCCCCTATCGGAGCTTCGGGTCGAGGGCTTCGCGGACCGCCTCGCCGAGCATCACGAAGCTGAGCACGGCGGTGACGAGGAACGCGGCGGGGAAGAACAGCAGGAAGGGCGACACCCGGAGGTAGTTCTGCGCCTCGCTGA
>JBARAE010000309.1:0-5983 GCA_049791715.1 Micromonospora sp. | reverse complement strand
GCACTGACCTGGGCGTCGAGAGCCGCGAGAGCGGCGTTGACGGCCACCACCACGTGCCCGCAGACCTCGTCGATCCGCTGCGGCGTCAGCGCCGGATCGACGGTGACCGACTCCAGGCGGCCACCCTGGACGGCCACGGCCCGCACCAGCCCGTCGGCCGCCGTACCCTCGCCGCGGAGCAGCTCGGCGCCCTCGGCGTCGTCGGCGGCTCGGGAGCGCATGGCCGACAGCGCCTGCTGGGTCCTGGTCAGAAGCTCGTCGAGGCTGGCGGCCGCGGAGAATGGTTCGTTCGTCATATCCGCGCTTCCTTCACGTTCTTGCCGAGCACGGTGACGATAGCAATCCCCCCGCCGCATGTGGCCCCCGGTCAGAACCTGCGCCGGTACCGCGAGCGCCCTGGACACCGGGGGAACGACGGCGAACGCCCGGCCGGAGGACCCGGCCGCACCGGCCCGGTCCAACGGCTCGTCAGCGCAGGCGGAGCTGCTGACCCGGGAAGATCAGGCCCGGGTCGACGCCGACCACCCGCTTGTTCCGCTCGTACAGGGCCTCCCAGCCGCCGGCCAGGTCCTTGACGTCCGCGATCGTCGACAGGGTGTCGCCGGGCCTGACCACGTAGGTCGGGCCGCCCGAGGTCCGCGCCGCGCCGTCATGGCGGTGGCCGCTGTCCTGGCCGCCACCCGAGGAACGCTTCGAGCGGGAGCCGGAGTCCGAACCCGACTTCGCCCCGGTGTCCCCCTTGGACGAGTAGTGCTTGGTCGAGCCGGCCTTCTTGCCGCAGACCGGCCAGGCGCCGATGCCCTGCCCGTCGAGGACCTTCTCGGCGATCGTGATCTGCTCGCTGCGGCTCGCCAGGTCGGCCCGGCCGGCGTACTTCTGGCCGCCGTAGCCGTTCCACGTGCTCTCAGAGAACTGCAGGCCGCCGTAGTAGCCGTTGCCGGTGTTGATGTGCCAGTTGCCACCGGACTCGCACTGGGCGATGGCGTCCCAGTTGACGCTGGCCGCGCTGGCCGGGGCCGCCGGGCCGAGGATCGCGGCGGCGCCGGTGGCCGCACCGACGACGAGCGCCCCGGCGGCGACGCGACGCGAGCTGATCCGTCGGTGGCGTGCGGTGTATTGAGGTGCCATGTGGGTTTTCCTCCACGCCGACGAGGTGAGCTGTCGGGTTCGGGCCGAGGAAGCCCGGCCGCCGGGTGGCGGCTTCACCCCGAGGTGTCGAGCACCGAGGAACGTCTGGGTCCCCCGCTCCTGCCTGAGGTCCAGGTACCGACGGCCGGCGGCAGGATTAGGCGTTGCCGGCCCGTGGTGTCCGCGATCGCGAACGCAGTCGACGTTAGGACCGGTTTCGGGCGATCGCCCACTTCTTGTGAAGTTCTTCACCGGGCCACGCGGAGGCCCACGGCTTCGGGTTGCGAGGGGCGCGGACGTGCCATAGGGAGACCGCCGAGCGGTTGCCCGGCGGCCCCTTCACGAGGTCCACGACGGTCATCGGCAGGGTGCCGGTCGGTACGGCGGCTCCGAACAGGACACCGGCGATCACCGCGATCGCGGCCTGGCGGTTCACGGACCGTCCCGTGCGCCGCCCGCGCCCGGGCTACGGTGACGGGGGTCGGTGCGGCAGCCGACGCGCAGCCCGCGGCGACGCGGCGACGACGCAAGGCGAGGTGGCGCACCAGACATGACCGACTACGGACACGAGCTGATGTTCGGCGGCTTTCTCACTCCCTCCGCCGGCCAGGTCGAGCAGGTCGTCGCCCGCGCCAAGCTCTGCGAACAGGTCGGCCTCGACCTCGTCACCTTCCAGGACCACCCGTACCAACCGAACTTCGTGGACACCTGGACCCTGATGTCCTTCGTCGCGGCGGCGACCAGTCGGGTCCGGCTCTCCGGCAACGTGCTGAACCTGCCGCTGCGCCAGCCGGTGGTGCTGGCCCGCAGCGTCGCCAGCCTGGACCTGCTCACCGGCGGCCGGGTGGAGCTGGGCCTGGGCGCGGGCGCGTTCTGGGAAGCGATCGAGGCGAACGGCGGCCGGCGGCTCAGCCCCGGCCAGGCCGTCGACGCGCTGGACGAGGCGATCCGGATCATCCGCGAGGTGTGGGCCAGCGACCGGCGTGGCGGAGTCCGGGTCGAGGGCGACCACTACCGGGTGGTCGGCGCGAAGCGGGGGCCCGCACCGGCGCACGACGTGGGGATCTGGGTCGGCGCGTACAAGCCGCGGATGCTGCGCCTCGTCGGCCGGGCGGCCGACGGCTGGCTGCCGTCCCTGGCGTACCTGCCGAAGGGGCCGGCGGAGCTGGTCGACCTCAACGCGCTCGTCGACGAGGGCGCCGACGGGGCCGGGCGGGATCCCCGGTCGGTGCGGCGGCTCCTCAACGTCTCCGGGCAGTTCACCCGGTCCCGCTCCGGCTTCCTGGCCGGCCCTCCGGAGCAGTGGGTGGAGGAGGTCGCGGGCCTCGCCCTGGACCACGGCATCTCCGGGTTCGTCCTCGGCGCCGACGACCCGACCACGATCCAGCTCTTCGCGCAGGAGGTCGCCCCCGCGGTGCGGGAGCTGGTGGCCTCCGAACGCGCCGAGCCGGGCAGCGGTGCCAAGGCGGTCGAGGAGCAGCGCGAGGTGGTCGAGGCCGGTGGTGCCCCGACGCTCGCCGTCACCCCCACCCCGGACGCGGGCGTACGGCTGACCGACCACCAGCTCTGGGACGAGTCCACCCGCCCGGTGGCCCCGCCGCCGCCGGCCGGCCACGTCTACACCCCGCACGCCCAGGCCGTCGGGGCACACCTGGTCGACGTGCACGACCACCTGCGGCAGGAGCTCGCGCAGGTGCGGGATCTCCTCGAACAGGTCAAGCGGGGGGTGGCCTCCGCCGGTGCCGCCCGGGCGGTCCTCAACCAGATGACCATGCGGCAGAACAACTGGACGCTGGGGGCGTACTGCGCGGCGTACTGCACCGTGGTGACCCAGCATCACGGGCTGGAGGACAACTCGATCTTCCCGCATCTGCGACGCGCCGACGCCGGGCTGGGGCCGGTGCTCGACCGCTTGGAGGCGGAGCACGTGGTCATCCACGACGTGGTGGAGGGTGTGGACCGGGCCCTGGTCGACCTGATCCGCAACCCGGGCGACTTCACCGAGGTCCAGAAGGCCGTGGACGTGCTCACCGACACCCTGCTGTCGCACCTCTCCTACGAGGAGCGGGAGATCGTGGAGCCCCTCGCCCGGTACGGCTTCTACGCCGGGCAGGTATGAGGTGCACGGAAGGGCCCGTTCTCAACGCCAGGAGTTGAGAAGGGACCCTTCCGTGCCGCTCAGAGCGTGCGGGCGAGCCGGTCGGCGAGGATCCGGGCGAACCGGGCCGGGTCCGCCAGCTCCCCGCCCTCGGCGAGCAGCGCCATCCCGTACAGCAGCTCGGCGGTCTCGACGAGCGACTCGCTGTCGCCGTCCTGCTCGTGGGCCTTGCGCAGCCCGGTCACCAGCGGGTGGGTCGGGTTGAGTTCGAGGATCCGCTTGACCCGCGGGACCTCCTGTCCCATGGCCCGATACATCTTCTCCAGGGTCGGCGTCATGTCGTGGGCCTCGCCGACGACGCAGGCCGGCGAGGTGGTCAGCCGGGAGGAGAGCCGCACCTCCTTCACGCTGTCGGCCAGTTTGCCGCCCATCCACGAGAGCAGTTCGGCGTAGTCCTTCCGGTCCGCCTCGGCCCTCTCCTTCTCCTCGTCGGTCTCCAGGTCGACCTGGCCCTTGGCGACGGACCGCAGCGGCTTGCCGTCGAACTGGCCGACCCGCTCGACCCACACCTCGTCCACCGGGTCGGTGAGGATGAGCACCTCGTAGCCCTTGGCGCGGAACGCCTCCAGGTGCGGGGAGTTCTCGATGGTGGTCCGAGACTCGCCGGTGGCGTAGTAGATGTCGGTCTGGCCGTCCTTCATCCGCTCGACGTACTGGCGCAGGGTGGTGAGCTCGGCCGGGTCCTGGGTGGAGGCGACCTGGACCAAATCGAGCAGCGTCTCGGTGTTGTCCGGGTCCTCGAGCAGTCCCTCCTTGACCACCGCGCCGAACTCGGTCCAACAGGTGCGGTACGCCTCGGCCCGGTCGGCCTTCATCTCCTTGAGGGTCGCGAGGACCTTCTTGACCAGCCGGCGGCGGACGGCCCGGATCTGCCGGTCCTGCTGGAGGATCTCCCGGGAGATGTTCAGCGACAGGTCGTGGGCGTCCACGACACCCTTGACGAAGCGCAGGTAGTTGGGCATGAGCGCGTCGCAGTCGTCCATGATGAAGACGCGCTTGACGTAGAGCTGCACACCGCGGCGGCCCTGCGGGGCGAACAGGTCCAGTGGGGCGTGCGAGGGCAGGAAGAGCAGCGCCTCGTACTCGAAGGTGCCCTCGCCGCGCATGTGGATGGTCTCCAGCGGGTCGGCCCAGTCGTGGCTGACGTGCTTGTAGAACTCCTTGTACTCGGCCTCGTCGACCTCGTCCCGCGAGCGGGCCCAGAGCGCCTTCATCGAGTTGAGGGTCTGCACCTCGCGGGTGGTCTCACCGCCCTCACCCGGCCGGTCCACGGTCATCCGGATCGGCCAGGCGATGAAATCGGAGTACCGCTTGACGATCTCCCGGATGGTCCGCTCGGCGGTGTAGTCGTGCAGGTTGTCCTCGGAGTCGGCCGGCTTGAGGTGCAGGGTCACCGAGGTGCCCTGCGGCGCGCCGTCGACCGCCTCGACGGTGTAGGTGCCCTCACCGGTGGACTCCCAGCGGGTGCCGCCGTTCTGCCCGGCGCGGCGGGTCAGCAGGGTGACCCGGTCGGCGACCATGAAGGTGGCGTAGAAGCCGACGCCGAACTGGCCGATCAGCTCCTGGGAGGCGGCGGCGTCCTTCGACTCGCGCAGCTTGCGGAGCAGCTCGGCGGTGCCGGACTTGGCGATCGTGCCGATCAGGGCGACCACTTCGTCGCGGGACATGCCGATGCCGTTGTCCCGGACGGTCAGCGTCCGGGCGTCGCGGTCGACCTCGATCTCGATGTGCAGGTTGGCGGTGTCGACGGCCAGATCCTTGTCGACCAGCGACTCCAGCCGCAGCTTGTCCAGCGCGTCCGACGCGTTCGAGATGAGTTCGCGCAGGAAGACGTCCTTGTTGGAGTAGATCGAGTGGACCATCAGCTGAAGCAGCTGACGGGCCTCGGCCTGGAACTCCAACGTCTCGAACCGGTCGCTCACGCCGACTCCCCTCCACCTCGCGGGCCCTACGGCGAAAGGATACGAGCCGTGCGTGCGCGGGCAGCAGAGGGTGGCCGGAGCGGCCTGGTCCAACCAGTTGACGGGTTGATGTGTCCGGGGCCACACTGCTGCGCATGGCCTTCGCTCCGGTCCCCCGCGCCTCGGTCTCCGACCACGTCTTCGGTCAGCTCCGCGACGCCATCGTCAGCGGCCGCTACCAACCGGAGGAGACGCTTCCCGGCGAGCGGGAGCTGGCCGGCGCTTTCGCGGTGAACCGGCACGCCGTCCGGGAGGCGCTGCGCCGGCTGCAACAGCTCGGGCTGGTCCGGGTCAGCCAGGGCGGCGCCACCCGGGTGCTGGACTGGCGGGTGCACGCCGGGCTCGACCTGGCGCTGTCGCTGACCCAGTCGGGAGACGTACTGCCGGTGGCGACGCTGGTCCGCGACATGCTGGAGATGCGGGCCTGCGTCGGCATCGACGCGGCCCGGCTCTGCGCCGAGCGCGGCGACCCGGCGGTCACCGAAGCGGTGGTGCAGGGCGCCGAGGAGTACGCCGCGCTCGCCCCCGACCTGCCGCGGATGGCGGAGGCCAACATCGCCATGTGGCGGCTGATCGTGCGCGGCTCCGGCAACACCGCCTACCTGCTGGCCTTCAACAGCCTGGTGGCGGGCACGCTCGCCGTGGGTGACGTCCCGCCCGACGGACGGGCCGCCGAACTGCTCGACATCGCCGGCCACCGCCGGCTCGCCGCGGCGATCGCGGCCGGCCAGGGCGC
>JBARAE010000308.1:0-9196 GCA_049791715.1 Micromonospora sp. | reverse complement strand
CCATGGACCTGACCATGCTCGGCCGGGCACTCGCCGACCGGCGCGGCGAGCGACGCCGCCGGGTCGCGGTGACCACCGCCGTGATCGCCGGCATCACCGCCGTCGACCTCATCGCGGTGCTGCGCGCCGGCCGGGCCCGCCGCGCCCGGGAGCGGCTGATCCGGATGGAGCTCGCGGTCACCGTCAACACGCCGGCCAGCGAGGCGTACCGGTGCTGGCGGGACGTGGAGAACCTGCCCCGGTTCATGACCCACCTGGAGTCCGTCCGGTCCCGGGACCTGCGCCGCTCGCACTGGACCGCGCGCGGACCGGCGGGCCGCAGCATCGAGTGGGACGCCGAGATCGTCGACGACAAGCCGAACCGGTCCATCGCGTGGCGCTCGTCGCCCGGCACCCGCGTGCCGAACGCCGGCCGGGTCAACTTCGTGCCGCTCCCCGGCGACCGGGGCACCGAGGTACGGGTGCAGCTCGGCTACGCCCCGCCCGCCGGTCCGCTCGGCCGCGCGGTGGCGAAGCTCTTCGGTGAGGAGCCGGAGCAGCAGGTCCGGGACGACCTGCGCCGGTTCAAGCAGGTGCTGGAGACCGGCGACGTGGTCCGCTCGGACGCCAGCCCGGACGGCATCTCCATCCGGCAACAGGTCCTGCAGCGTCCCGCCCAGCCCCTGCCCACCGCGCCCCGCTGAGCGCACCGACCACCGCCCGGCTCGCTGGAGTCACCAGGAAGGACAGACGATGAAGGCCACCGCCTGGATGGGCAAGGACTCGGTCAAGGTGATCGACGTCCCCGACCCACAGATCATGAACCAGCGGGACGCGATCGTGAAGATCAGCACCACCGCGATCTGCGGCTCGGACCTGCACCTCTACCACGGCTACATCCCGGCGATGCGCAAGGGCGACGTCCTCGGGCACGAGTTCATGGGCGAGGTTGTCGAGGTCGGGACGGAGGTGGGCAACCTCAAGGTCGGCGACCGGGTGGTGGTGCCGTTCCCGATCGCCTGCGGGCGCTGCGCGTCCTGCCAACGCGGGCTTTACTCGGTCTGCGAGAACTCCAACCCGAACGCCGGCATGGCCGAGAAGATCATGGGTCACTCGCCGGCCGGCATCTTCGGCTACTCCCACCTCACCGGCGGTTACGCCGGCGGCCAGGCCGAGTACGCCCGGGTGCCGTTTGCCGACGTCGGTCCGCTCAAGGTTCCCGACGAGATCCCGGACGACCAGGCGGTGATGCTGGCCGACGTCTTCCCCACCGGGTACATGGGTGCGGAGATGTGCGACATCAAGCGGGGGGACGTGGTCGCCATCTGGGGAGCGGGACCGGTCGGACTCTTCGCGGCCGCCAGCGCCCGCCTGCTCGGCGCCGAACGGGTGATCGTCATCGACCGGTACCCGTACCGGCTGCGGCTGGCCGAGCAGCACACCGGCGCGGAGGTGCTCAACTACGAGGAGACCGACGTGCTGGACGCGCTCAACGAGCTCACCGCCGGCCGGGGACCGGACGCCTGCATCGACGCCGTCGGCCTCGAAGCCCACCACGGCAACGCGGCGATGTACGCGTACGACCGGACGAAGCAGGCCGCACGGATCGAGACCGAGCGGCCGTTCGCGCTGCGCCAGGCGATCCTGGCCTGCCGCAGCGGGGGAGTGGTGTCGGTGGTCGGCGCGTACGGCGGCTTCGTCGACAAGTTCCCGATGGGCGCGTTCATGAACCGGTCGCTGATCATGCGCACCGGCCAGTGCCACGTGCAGCGCTACACCCGGCCGCTGCTCGAGCGGATCCAGCGCGGCGAGATCGACCCGTCCTTCATCATCAGCCACCGCCTGCCGCTGAAGGACGCGGCCAAGGGCTACAAGATCTTCCAGAAGAAGCAGGACGAGTGCACAAAGGTCGTGCTGAAGGTCTGACCGGCAGGGTGGCCGTTGCCGTCAGGGCAGCGGCCACTCGTGCACCGGGCGGTTGCTGTGCATCAGGTCGACGTAGTGGCGGACCACTTCGCGCAGCGCCTCCGGCCGGTCCAGGTGGTCCGCGGACTCCAGCCGGTGCAGGGTCCCCACCTGCCAGCTCGCGCCGTTGCGCCCGGTGAGGCAGCGCTGCTCGATGATGCTGAGCAGCCGGTCCCGCTCGGCCGGGTCCAGCCCCCACCGGTCCAGCCCGTGGTACGCCAGCGGCAGCAGCCGGCGCAGCACGAGCTCCGTCACCGGCAGGTAGCCCAGCCCCGGCCAGAAGACCTGGGCGTCGATGCCGTGCCGGGCACAGTTGATGAAGTTCTCCTCGGCAGCGCTGAACGACATCTGCGACCAGAGCGGCCGGTCGGACTCGGCGAGCGCGCGGACCAGTCCGAAGTAGAAGGCGCCGTTGGCGACGGTGTCCAGGACGGTCGGGCCGGCGGGAAGCACCCGGTTCTCCACCCGCAGGTGCGGCCGGCCCTTCAGCACGTCGTAGACGGGGCGGTTCCAGCGGTAGATGGTGCCGTTGTGCAGCCGCAGCTCGGCCAGCTTGGGCACCCCGCCCTCGGCGATGGCCTTCGCCGGGTCCTCCGGGTCGCAGACCGGCAGGAGTGCCGGGAAGTACCGCACGTTCTCCTCGAACAGGTCGAACACGTTGGTGATCCAGCGTTCGCCGAACCAGACCCGGGGTCGTACCCCCTGGGCCTTGATCTCCTCCGACCGGGTGTCGGTGGCCTGCTGGAACAGCGGGACCCGGGTCTCCCGCCACAGCTCCCGCCCGAAGAAGAGCGGCGAGTTGGCGCCGAGGGCGACCTGGATGCCGGCGATGGCCTGGGCGGCGTTCCAGTAGTCGGCGAACTGCGCCGGGCTGACCTGGAGGTGGAGCTGGGTGCTGGTGCAGGCCGCCTCGGGGGTGATGGTGTCCGCGGTGGTGGCGAGCCGTTCCACGCCGCTGATCGAGATCCGCAGGTCCTCGCCGCGGGCGGCGAAGATCTGCTCGTTGAGCAGCTCGTAGCGGGGGTTGGTGGACAGCGTCGCGGCGGTCAGATGCTCCGGACGCAGGGTCGGCAGGATGCCGATCATCACCATGTGCGCGCCGACCGTGCGGGCCTTCTCCTCAGCCGCGTTGAGGCTGGCCCGGACGTGCTCCTCGAACTGCGCGGTGCCGGTGCCGGCCAGCCGGCGCGGCGCCACGTTGATCTCCACGTTGAACTGGCCCAGCTCGGTCTGGAAGGCCGGGTCGGCCACGGCGGCGAGCACGTCGGCGTTGCGCATCGCCGGCTGCGACTCGTCGTCGACCAGGTTCAGCTCGATCTCCAGGCCGGTCATCGGCCGTTCCACGTCGAAGCGCGACTCGCGCAGCATCTCGGCGAAGACGTCGAGGCAGCGCCGTACCTTCTCCCGGTAGCGGGCCCGGTCCTCGCGGCTGAACGTACGCGCGCCGACTTCCTCGCCCATGGTCACCACCCTGTCACCGTTGGTCCCAACAACCTCGCACGCCCCCGCACGCGTGGGAAGACCCGAACGACCCTTCAGTTACCCATTTCGGGCCGTCGTGATCCCCGTCGCGCCTCCGCCGTGCCGGGCCGTCGCCGCGCCCTCGTCCAGCATTGCCGCCGCGCGCTGGTGGGAGAGGCGATGCGCGAGAAGAGGACCGGGTTGTTCGGGGCGGGGGCCATCGCCGAGGCCCGCTGCCGCCGTCAGCCGGCGAGGAAGTCGGCCAGCACGGTCGCGAGCTGCTCCGGCGCCTCCTCAGCCATGTGGTGCCCGGAGGCGACCGACGCGGCGCGTACGTCGTCGGCCCAGTCCCGCCAGATCGCCGCCGGGTCGCCGTAGAGGTCCACCATGTCGTCCCGCTCGGACCACACGAACAGCACCGGGCAGGCGATCCGCCGCCCGGCAGCCCGGTCCGCGTCGTCCGCCGCCCGGTCCGGGCCGAGCCCCGCGCGGTAGTCCTCACACATCGCGTGCACGGTTGCCGGGTCGTGGATGGCCCGGCGGTAGTCGGCGTACGCCTCCGCGCCCATCTGGGCCGGCGAGCCCCCGTACCAGGCGTCCGGGCCGGCGTTTATCACCCGCTCGGCCGGCTTGTCGAGCTGCCCGAGGAAGAACCAGTGCCACCAGCGGGCCGCGAAGCGGGCGTCGCAGCGGGCCAGCGCCTCGCCGATCGGCACCCCGTCGAGCACCCCGAGCCGGCTCACCCGGGTCGGGTGGTCCAGCGCGGTCCGCATCGCCACGTACGCCCCGCGGTCGTGGCCGACCACCGCGGCCCGCTCGTGGCCGAGCGCGTCGAGCAGCCCCACCACGTCAGCGGCCATGGCCCGTTTCGCGTACACCGTGTGCGCGGCGTCGCTCGGCGGCTTCGACGACCCGCCGTAGCCGCGCAGGTCCGGGCAGATCACCGTGTATCGCTCGGCCAGCAGGGGAGCGACCCGGTGCCAGGTGGCGTGGGTCCGGGGGTGACCGTGCAGCAGCACCACCGGGGGACCGGACCCGCCGTACCGGACCCGCAGCCGTACCGGGCCGACGTCGATCTCCTCGAGGCGGAATCCGGCGAACATGGCCGGAGCGGTGCCCCCGCGCGTTCAGGCGGAAACCTCAGCGGAGCACCGAGCAGGCGGCGACGCCGAGCAGGAGCAGCGCGCCGAGCGCCGCCTGGAGCAGCAGCGGCGGGCCGAGGTGGGACCAGAGGGTCGCGGTGCGGGGCGTGAGCAGCTGCCCGGTGGTCAGGTTGACGATCCGCTCGATCCGCGGCGGAAGCTCCGGGTCGCGCTGGGGACGCAGGGTCAGCTGTACCTGGTCGGCGGGGTGCAGGGCGCTCTGCGGCAGGTGGCCGAGCAGCTCCACCTCCAGCAGCCGGTCCCCCCGGTCGCGCAGCCGCAGCGGGGTGACCAGGAACTCCGGCCCCTTCTTCAACTCCTTGAAGCTGCGCCGGGCGCCCCGGCCGCCCCCACTGAGCAGCGCCCGTACCAGCAGCATCAGCAGCCCGGTCACCCCGGCCACGGTGAGCACCGCGACCAGTACCGGCTGGCCGACGCGTACCTCGCGGGGGTAGCCCTCCAGCAACCGGACGACCCGCCCGGTGACGATCCGCTCCGTGGGATGCACGACGCGTCTGATGGGCAGGTCAGTGTCCATGATCACCACCGTCCGTCCGGCTTCGCTCACCGATGGTATCGAGGGCCGCGGTTGAACGGCGTGAATGAACACCGGTCACGCAACGGCCGGCCAGGTGACATCCGCACCGGCGCGGGTATGCGTGCGGCCGAGCTGGAAAGGGGTCGAGCATGCAGCTGTCCTTCCTGCGCCCGCTCTACGACCGTCCCGGGCCGTGGTGCTCGGTGTACCTGGACGCCTCCCGGGACACGCACGACTCCCGTCCCGCGTTGGACCTGCGCTGGCGCGCGCTCAAGGGCCAACTGCTGGAGCAGGGGGCGGACGGGGCGAGCATCAACGCGGTCGAGGAGGTCGTCCGCCGGCACCAGCCGATGGCGGGGGACTACGGCGTGGCCGTCTTCGCCACCCGCGGGCGGGTGGTGCTGACCGAGTACCTCTCCGCACCGCCGCTGAAGGACCTCGCCATGTGGTCCACGCTGCCGCACACCATGCCGCTGGTCGCGCAGCGCGGCGAGCAGGTCGCCTGGGTGCGGGTGCTGGCCGACCGGACCGGGGCGGACGCCATCGCGGTCAGCGCCGGCGGCGTGCCCCGCCGGGCGCACATCAAGGGGCGCGAGAGCTACCAGCTGCGCCGGGTCCAGCCCGGCGGCTGGTCCCAGTCGCGTTACCAGCGGGCGGCAATGGAGGCCTGGCACCACAACGCCGGTGACGCCGCCGCGGCCACCGTGGAGCTGGCCGAGAAGGTCGGCGCCGACGTGGTGGTGGTGGCCGGCGACATCCGGGCCACCGGCATGATCGCCGCGCAGCTTCCCGAGCGGTGGCAGGACGTGCTGGTGCGTACCGACGCCGGCGCCCGGACCGGAGGTGCCGATCCGGCCGCGATGGACGACCTGACCGTGCAGACCATCGCCGATGTCGCCGACCAGCGGATCACCACCGCGCTGGACCGCTTCGGCATGCAGGAGGACGTCGGCGCCGGCCTGGACGCCGTGGTCTCCGCCCTGCAGCGCAACCAGGTCGACACGATGCTCATCGTCGACGACCCCTCCGCGGACGGGCAGCTCTGGGTCGGTCCCGAGCCGACCGACATCGCCACCGACCCGGCCCAGCTGGCCGCCACGGCCGACCCGCAGCGGGTCCGGGCCGACTCGGCACTGCTGCGCGCCCTGGTCGGTACGGACGCCGAGCTGACCGTGCTCGCGCCGGAGGAGGCACCCGAACTCACCGACGGCGTCGGCGCGGTGCTGCGCTTCGTGGACGCGAGCACCCCCGGGCGGGGTAATGGCTGACCGTACGGTGGCGGACCTGCTGGTGGAGCGACTTCGCGCCTGGCGGGTCCCGCGCGCCTTCGGCTATCCCGGGGAGGCGATCGCCCCGCTGGTCGCCGCGCTCGACCGCGCCGGGGGCGATCCCGAGTTCATCCCGGCCCGGCACGAGGAGACGGCTGCCTTCATGGCGACCGGCCACGCCAAGTTCACCGGCGAGATCGGGGTCTGCCTGGCCAGCCACGGTCCGAGCGCCGTACACCTGCTCAACGGCCTGTACGACGCGAAGCTGGACAGCAAGCCGGTGGTGGCGATCGTCGGCGAGGACATCACCGGCCCGCTCGGCGGGGCGCACGAGGAGATCGGGCTGAGCCGGCTCTTCGGCGACGTGTGCAACCAGTTCGTCCGGTACGGGCGGGTGCCGGGGCAGGTCCCGGGCCTGCTCGACCAGGCGTTCCGTACCGCCGCCGCCACCCGCAGCCCGACCTGCGTGGTGCTGCCGTACGCGTTGCAGACCGCGACGGCCCCCGACCTGCAGGCGCACACCGCCGGGGTGATGTCCGCGACGCCGGGGGAGCCGCTGGCCCGGGTGCTGCCGCACGACGCCGACCTGGACGCCGCCGCGTCGCTGCTGATCACCGGCCAGCGGGTGGCGATCCTGATCGGCCAGGGCGCGCACGGCGCCGGGGACGAGGTCGTGGCGCTGGCCGACCGGCTCGGCGCCGGGGTGGCCACCTCGCTGCTGGGCAAGCCGGTGCTCGACGAGCGGCTGCCGTTCCACACCGGAGTGCTCGGCGAGGTCGGCACCACCGCCAGCGCTCAGCTGATGGGGGGCTGCGACACCTTGCTACTGGTCGGCACGAACGATCCGTGGACGGACTACTTCCCGATGCCGGGGCAGGTCCGGACCATCCAGATCGACATCGACGGGCGGCGGATCGGCGCCCGCTACCCGGTGGACGTCCCGCTGGTCGGGGACGCCGCGGAGACCCTGCGGGCGTTGCTGGCCCGGGTGCCCGACCGGCCCAACCAGCAATGGCGCGGCGTGGTGGAGAGCTCGGTGGACCGCTGGCGGCAGGACGCGGCGCAGCGCGCCGCCACGCCGGCCGAGCCGATCAACCCGCAGCTCGTGCTGCACGAGCTCTCCGCGCGGGTGCCCCGCGCCGGTGCGGTCGCCGTCGACGTGGGCTCGGTGATCTTCTGGTATGCCCGCCACCTGGAACTGCCCCCGGGGGTACGGGCGCAGCTCTGCGGGACGCTCGGCTCGATGGGCTGCGCGCTGCCGTACGCGGTGGCCGCCAAGCTGGCCCGCCCGGACGAGCCGGTGATCGCCCTGCTCGGCGACGGAGCGATGCAGCTCAACGGGCTGGCCGAGTTGATCACTGTCGCGCACCACTGGAAGGAGTGGCGCGATCCCCGGCTCGTGGTGCTGGTGCTCAACAACCGGGACCAGTCCGGGATGAGTGGCGGGCGGCACCCCACCGGCGGCCTCGGTGACCGGCGACCGGACGTGCCGTACGCCGGCTGGGCCCGGCTGCTGGGGCTGCACGGCGTCCGGGTGGACCGGCCGGAGCTGGTCGGCCCGGCGTGGGACGAGGTGCTCGCGGCGGATCGGCCGAGTGTGCTGGAGGCGGTGGTCGACGCGGAGGTTCCCCTCAATCCGCCGGAGCCCGCGCTGGCCGACCTGCGCGGCCTCTTCGCCAACGGAGACGCCGCCCGGCGGGTGCGGGAGCAGGTGCTCGACGCGCGCGCCGTCGTGGAGGCCGAGGACCTCGTTTAGCGGATCACCGCCCGGGCATCTCGTGGGGACGTCTCTCGGGAGGTCAGATGTCCGTACCCGCCGACCGCCGCTACGGTCCCGCGCCCCTGCCGCCACCACGGGGGCCGGTCTCCGCGGTGCTGGTCGGGGCCCTGCGCCGGCCGCCGCACGACCTGCCGGCCGACCTCGGCGCCGAGTTCGGTGCCGTTGCCGACCCGTGCACCGACGAGGACCTCCAGCTCACCCTCTTCCTCTGTTACGAGCTGCACTACCGGGGTTGGCGGGACGTCGACGAGGAGTGGGAGTGGCAGCCGTCCCTGCTGGCCCTGCGGGCCCGCGCCGAGCGGCCCTTCGAGGCGGCGCTGCGCCGGTTGGCGGGCGCCCCGGCCGCCGTGTTGCCGGGCGGCGTGCCGGAGGCTCTCGTCGCCCTGGTGGCCGCCGACGGCGGCCCGTCGCTCGCCGCCGCGCTGCAGCGCCGCGGGACGCTGGCCCAGTTCCGGGAGTTCGTCACCCACCGGTCGATCTACCACCTGCGGGAGGCCGACCCGCACAGTTGGGGGCTGCCCCGGCTCGGCGGGCCGGCCAAGGCCGCCCTGGTCCAGATCCAGATGGACGAGTACGGCAACGGCCGGCTGGACCGGATGCACGCCGAGCTGTTCCGGGTCGCCATGGACCGGCTCGGTCTCGACACCGGGTACGCGGCCCACCTGGACCGGGTCCCGGCGGTGACCCTGGCGACGAACAACCTGATCTCCCTGCTCGGGCTGCACCGGCGGCTGCGGGGCGCGCTCCTCGGCCACCTGGCCGCCTACGAGATGACCTCCTCGTTGCCGAACCGTCGGTACGGCAACGGGCTGCGTCGGCTGGGACTGGACGAGGTCGCCACCCGCTTCTACGACGAGCACGTGGAGGCGGATGCGGTGCACGAGCAGATCGCCGCGCACGACATGTGCGGGGGGTTGGTCCGCACCGAACCGGAACTCGCCGAGGACGTGCTCTTCGGCGCCGCCGCCGCCCTCGCGGTGGACCGGCTCTTCGCCGCGCACCTGCTGACGAGCTGGGCGGCGGGCCGCTCCTCGCTGCGCAGGACGCCGGCGCGGCCCACCGC
>JBARAE010000307.1:0-3521 GCA_049791715.1 Micromonospora sp. | reverse complement strand
CTGTCCGCTCATCCCCGCCGCCGCCGGGCGACGCGGCGAGGAGGGCTTCGCCGGGGCCGCCGGCCGCTCCGGCGACTCCATCCGGCCCACGCCGAGCGCGGGAGCCTCCTCCTCGGGGCGCTCGATGACGGGCGCACCGCGGCCTGCTTCGCCGTCGACCGCGGGAGCCGAGTACTGCAGGCCCTGCGGCTGCGGAGCACGGTTGAGGCCCTTGGCGCGGATCTCGACCGGCTTCTCCAGCAGCTGCACCTCCTCGGCCTCCGGCTCAGGCTCTTCGACCTGCACCTCGAGGTTGTAGAGGAAGCCGACCGTCTCCTCCTTGATGCCGTCCATCATGGTGGCGAACATGTCGAAGCCCTCGCGCTGGTACTCGATGACCGGGTCGCGCTGGGCGTACGCCCGCAGGCTGATGCCCTCCTGCAGGTAGTCCATCTCGTAGAGGTGCTCGCGCCACTTGCGGTCGATGACCTGGAGCAGCACCATCCGCTCGAGCTGGCGTACGCCCTCCTCGCCGAGCTCCTCCTCGCGCCGGTCGTACGCGGCGTGCGCGTCCTCCTTGAGGCGGGCGAGCAGGAAGTCCTGGTCGAGCCCGGCCCGGGAGCCGACCTCGTCCTCCAGCTCCTCCACGGTGACGCCCACCGGGTAGAGCTGCTTGAGGCTGGACCAGAGCTGATCGAGGTCCCAGTCCTCGGCGTAGCCGTCGCTGGTGGCACCGACCACGTACGCGGTGATCACGTCGTCGATCATGTTGCGGACCTGCTCGGAGAGGTCCTCGCCGTTGAGCACCCGGAGGCGCTCGGCGTAGATCACCTGGCGCTGCTTGTTGAGCACCTCGTCGTACTTGAGGACGTTCTTGCGGATCTCGGCGTTCTGGCCCTCGATCTGCGCCTGCGCGCTCTTGATCTGGCGAGTGACCATCTTCGACTCGATCGGCACGTCCTCCGGGATGTTGAAGCGCTCCATCACCGCTTCGACCGCACCGGCCCGGAAGCGCTTCATCAGGTCGTCCTGAAGGGAGAGGTAGAAGCGGGACTCGCCCGGGTCACCCTGCCGGCCGGCGCGACCGCGCAGCTGGTTGTCGATCCGGCGCGACTCGTGCCGCTCGGTGCCCAGCACGTAGAGGCCACCGGCCGCGGCGACCTCCTCCGCCTCGGCGTCGCAGGCCTGCTTCCACGTGGGCAGGACCTCCTCCATCGCCTTGGCGTACTCCTCCGGCTGCTCGACCGGGTCGAGGCCGCGCTGGCGCAGCTCGTTGGCGGCGAGGAACTCGGGGTTGCCGCCGAGCAGGATGTCCGTACCACGGCCGGCCATGTTGGTCGCGACAGTGACCGCGCCCTTGCGCCCGGCCTGGGCGACGATCTCCGCCTCCTTGGCGTGGAACTTGGCGTTCAGCACCGAGTGCGGGATGCCCCGGCGGCGCAGCAACTGGGAGAGGATCTCGGAATTCTCCACCGAAACCGTGCCGACCAGCACCGGCTGGCCCTGCTCGTGCCGCTCGGCGATGTCCTCGACCACGGCGTTGAACTTGGCCTTCTCGGTCTTGTAGATGACGTCGGCACGGTCGAGGCGGACCATCGGCCGGTGCGTCGGGATGGTCACGACGCCGACCTTGTAGACCTTGTTGAACTCGCTCGCCTCGGTCTGGGCGGTACCGGTCATCCCGGAGAGCTTCTCGTACAGGCGGAAGTAGTTCTGGAGGGTGATGGTGGCCAGGGTCTGGTTCTCCTGCTTGATCTCCACCCCCTCCTTGGCCTCGATCGCCTGGTGCATGCCCTCGTTGTAGCGCCGCCCGTGCAGGATGCGGCCGGTGAACTCGTCGACGATCAGGACCTCGCCGTCGCTGACGATGTAGTCCTTGTCGCGCTTGTAGAGCTCCTTGGCCTTGATCGCGTTGTTCATGTAGCCGACGAGCGGCGTGTTGACCGACTCGTAGAGGTTCTCGATGCCGAGCCGGTCCTCGATCTTGGCCACGCCGCGCTCGGTGACCGCGATGGTGCGCTTGGCGTAGTCGACCTCGTAGTCGCCCTCGCCGTCGGTGCCCGGCTGCATCCGGGCCACCACGCCGGCGAACTCCTGGTACCAGCGGGCGGAGTGCTCGGCCGGGCCGGAGATGATCAGCGGGGTCCGGGCCTCGTCGATGAGGATCGAGTCGACCTCGTCGACCACCGCGAAGTTGTGGCCGCGCTGGACCAGTTCGTCCTTCGACCACGCCATGTTGTCGCGCAGGTAGTCGAAGCCGAACTCGTTGTTGGTGCCGTAGGTGATGTCGCACTCGTACGCCGCGCGGTGCTCGCTGGCCGGACGGTTGGGCATGACCACGCCGACGGTCAGGCCGAGGAACTCGTGCACCCGGCCCATCCAGGCGGCGTCGCGCTGGGCGAGGTAGTCGTTGACCGTGACGACGTGCACGCCCTTGCCGGAGAGTGCGTTCAGGTAGACCGCCATGACCGAGGTCAGGGTCTTGCCCTCACCGGTCTTCATCTCGGCGATGTTGCCGAAGTGCAGCGCCGCGCCGCCCATCACCTGGACGTCGTACGGGCGCTGGCCGAGCACCCGCGCCGCCGCCTCGCGCACCGTGGCGAAGGCCTCCGGCAGCAGGTCGTCGAGGGTCTCACCGTCGGCGAGCCGCTCGCGGTACTGCTCGGTCAGGCCGCGCAGCTCCTCGTCGGTGAGGTTGACGTAGTCGTCCTCGATCGAGTTGACGGCGACGGCGACGGCCTTGAGCCGGCGCACCATGCGGCCCTCGCCCGCGCTAAGGACCTTTTCCAGAATCGACACGGATCAACGCTCCCCTAGACAGTCTCGAACCATCGTAGGCGCTTCGTTGGGGCGATGGTCACTGGTGGCGGCGGTCCGGGCCACGGAAACCGACATAACGCACGGGCTAGCCGCTGACCGGCGGATATCGGGTTACGCCCAACGCGAACGATCCGGCACGATGGCTCGGATGGAGCCTGTGGAGATCATCGAGGACGGCCTGCTGCTGCGCCCCTGGCGGGCCGAGGACGCCGACGCCGTGTACCGGGCCTGCCAGGATCCGGACATCCAGCGCTGGACCACCGTACCTCGCCCGTACCGGCCCGAACACGCCCTCGGCTTCGTCACCGAGATCAGCGGCGGGGCCTGGACCGACGGCACCGGGGCGCCGTTCGCGGTCTGCGACGCCGCCACCGGGGAGGTGCTGGCCTCCTGCGGCCTCGTGTCGATCGACCGGGGGCTGGACTCCGCCGAGGTGGGCTACTGGACCGCGCCCTGGGCCCGCGGCCGGGCCGTGGCGGTCCGCGCCACCCGCGCGGTCGCCCGCTGGGCGTTCGACGCGCTCAAGCTGCGCCGGCTGATCTGGCAGGCCGAGATCGGCAACCACGCCTCCCGGCTGGTCGCGCTCCGCGCCGGTTTCCGGGTCGGCGGCGAGCTGCGGCTGGCCCACCCGGCGGTCGACGGTCGCCCGGAGGGCTGGATCGGGTCGCTGTTCCCCGGCGAGCTGGCCGCGCCCGGCGAGCCCGCCGCGTACGGCCCGGAGA
>JBARAE010000306.1:0-4496 GCA_049791715.1 Micromonospora sp. | reverse complement strand
TGCTGGTCCTGCTGGGTTTCCTGATCTTCCGGTGGGCGGTGATCGCCGCGCCGATCCTTGGCACGGTCGGCCTGATGCGCCCGGCCAGCGCCGGACTGCGCCGGCTGGCGAACGCGGTGGTCGCCGCTGTCTTCAACATCGCCATCTTCGGCACCGGCGCGGCCATCTACCTCTTCGCGGTCGACCTGATCATGAACACGCCCACCCTGCCCGGCTGGCTCCAGGTGGTGCTGGTCTGGCTTTGCGGGGTCGTCGGCTGGCTGCTGCTCCGCCCGTACCGGCGAATCACCCAGCTCGGCGGTAAGGACAGCAGCGAGGCGGTCAGCTCCGCCGGGTCCTGGCACCGCCGGTTCTTCCGGGACATGCGGATCGCGGCCCGACTCGATGTGGTCGAGCCCGGCGGCACGGTGGAGCCGACGATCGCGCGGCGCCGTGGCGTGGCACTCGACCAGAGCAGCCTGCGGCCGGAGGCCCGCCACGAGGACCCGTCACACTCCGCGAACGGTGCCGGCGGCGAACGGCAGCGGCCGGACGGACGCGAGCAGACGGCCGGGGCGCCGGCGACCGAGCAGCAGCCGGAGACGCGGACCGCCGCGCCACGTCCCCGGCGCAACCAGCCGGCCACCTGGACGGAACCGGACGTGCCAGAAGGGGCTCCCGCCTTCGCCATCTACCGCCCGGACTCGGCCGAACGCGTGCCGGCGAATCCGACTCCCCGGGTGCGCTCCGAGGCGCGGTGAGCACGATGCGACGGGCGGTGGAGTTCTTGGTCACCCGGGTGCTGAGGTCCCGGCTCGGCATCGCGCTCGTGATCGCCGTCCTGGTCTTCGGGGTGATCGGAGCGGCCCGACTGATCTCCGGCCCCATCGACGCGACCGCTGGTCTGAGCAGCCGGCCCCGGGAACCGATCAGCACCGTCGACCCGGAGGCCGGTGACGACGGCGTCCTGTCCAGCGCGGCAGCCGCCGCGCCGAAGACCCGTCCCGGCGAGCTGACCCCCGAGCAGACCGCCGGCCGGTTCACGGCGGCCTGGCTGACCGGCCCGGGCAGCACCGAGGGCGAATGGCAGGCGCGGCTGCGACCGCTGTCCACGTCCGCCCTCATCGAGAAGCTGACCGGCGCGGACCCGGAGACCGTCCCGGCCCAGCGGGTCACCGGTCAGATCACGCTCCGGCCCCGGACCGCGTCCTTCGTGGAGGCGCTGATCCCCCTCGACAACGGCCGGCTCCGGCTCGAGCTCGTGGCCCCCGACGGCCGGTGGCTGGTCGACGCGGTGGACTGGGAGCGGCAGTGACCGACACGCCCGGGCACGCCGGCCCGCCGCCGCTCCGCCGGAAGCTGCGACTCGGTGTGGTGGCCACCGCGCTGACGGCGGTCCTCACCCTGCTCTGCTGCGTCGGCGGTGCCGCCGGGTTCTTCCTCACGGAGCTGGGCGGCGAGGAGAAGGACGGCATGGCCGCGGCGGGCCTGGCGTGCGACACCGCCCATCAGGTCACCATCACCGGCGACATGCCCCGCTTCGCCGAGTACGGCGACGGCCAACTGCGGAACGCCGCGGTCATCATCAAGGTCGGGCAGGAGATGAAGGTGCCCGCCCGCGGCTGGGTCATCGCTCTGGCGACGGCGATGCAGGAGTCGGCGCTGCGCAACCTGGCCAACAGCACCGTGCCGGCGTCCCTGGCGTTGCCGCACGAGGGCGTCGGATCGGACCACGACTCCCTCGGCCTGTTCCAGCAGCGGCCCGGCTGGGGCAGCGTCCCGCTGCGCATGACGCCCGCCTACACCGCGCGGAAGTTCTACGAGAAGTTGGTCAGGGTGCCGGACTGGGAGCGCCGGCCGTTGACCGTGGCGGCCCAGCGGGTTCAGGTCAGTGCCTTCCCGGACGCCTACGCCAAGCACGAGGAGCTGGCCAGCCGGATCGTCGACGCGCTCGCCGGTGGCGCCGCCCGCACGGTCGACATCGCCGGGCGAGCGGTCTGCGACGCCGCGTCCGGCGCCCGGATCGCCGCCTCGGGGTGGACGGCTCCGATCCCGGGCGGAGTCGGCTCGGGCTTCCGTACGGCGGACCGGCCCAGCCACAACGGCGTGGACATCGCGGCGCCGAAGCGGATCACCGAGATCCACGCCGCGACGAGCGGCCGGGTGCTGGTCGCCCGGTGCGACCCGGACCATTCCGGGCGTCGGGACTGCGACCGGGACGGCTGGCCGGGCAAGGGTGGCTGCGGCTGGTTCGTCGACATCCTGCACGCCGGCGGCTACATCACCCGCTACTGCCACATGGTCGAGCGTCCCCGCGTGGTGCCCGGGCAGCTGGTGCAGGCGGGCGACGTGATCGGGCTGGTCGGCACCAGCGGCAACTCCTCCGGCCCCCACCTGCATTTCGAGGTTCATGTGGACGGTGATCGGTCCAGTCAGGGCGCGATCAACCCGGTCCCGTTCATGCGCGAACGCGGCGCACCGCTGGACGGCACGACGTGAGACGCTCCGACACATGACCGGTCCGCTGCCCGACCCCTTCGCGGACCAGCCCGACTGGGCTCCGCTGCCGCCCCGGCCGATCGAGATCGTGCCCGCCACCGGTCGGGTCGAACTGCGCGGCCGCCGGGTGCTGGTCGGGCTGCCCGGCCTGGGCTGGCGTGGTGACCTGCGCGCCGACGAGCGCGTGGTGCAGGGCAGCCGGACGTACGTGCCGGTCATACCCGAGCACGAGTGGTACCGCGCCGAGTCCGAGCAGGTGGAGGTCTTCGCACCGCTGATGCCGGTGGAGCGGGTCTGGGTGGAGACGGTGGGCGAGCGCGGACCGGCGGCCCGGTCGCCCGAGTCCGGCATCCGGCTGGTCTCCCTCGACGCGCCGGCCCACCGGGCGCCGACCCCTGCCTTCGAGGCAGACTCGGTGGCCGGCCGGCGCGTCGTGCACGTCGCCGAGTCGACCGAGCGGCGCGATCTCCGGGCGGTGACCGAGACCTACTCCGGCGCTGACGGGGACATCTGCGTCCGGGTGACCTCGGAGCTGGAGTGGTACCGCTGGGCCTGGCGCGGGCAGGCACCGACCACCCTGGAGGTCCCGGTGCACCTGCTCTGGATCGAGTGAAGTTCAGCCGATCTTGCGGCCCCCGCAGACACGCCAGCCGTCCCGATCGACCACATCGAACTGCCATTCCTCACGCCGGCTGCTTCGCGTCTGGCCGTCGGCCGAGCTGGAAATGGTCAGGGTGGTGGTCACCAACTCGCCATTCTCCTTCTTCGCCCTGGCGAGTGCGCCCCAGCTGACCCGGACCACGACGTTGAAGCTCGCCTCGCGCTGCTCCAACTCGTCGCGAAGGCTCTGGACGGCGCCGAGGTCGCCCCCACCCTCACAGGCGAAGTCGGCGGCTTTGGTGTCGTCGCGGTCGACCAGGAACGCGCGGAGGTAGTTGTCCACCACCACGTCGGGGGCACTGCGGTCGGGGGCGGTGGCGCGGTCGTAGAGGACGTAGCCGACGGCGGCACCGCCGACGCAGAGCAGCGCGAGCACCCCGGCAACCACCGCGAGGACCGTGCGCAGCCGACGGCGCGGGCGTTCCGGTGCCGACCCCGGCGCGGGGAGCGTCAGCTGGTCGGGCGGCGTCCGCTGTGCCGGTACGCGGGAGACCTGGGAACCGGCGGGGGGCTGCACTGATTCCACCCCCTGAGGCTATCGGCTGTACGCCTCGTACCCAATGCCCCGGATTCACCGATCGCCCCCGCCGGACCGTTGGAAGCGGGACAATACCGCGCAGCGCCGAGCGAGATCCCGGAGGAGGACGCTCCGCTGGGATACCGTCACTGCTCGGGGAGGAGAGTCGGCCTCGGGAAGAGAGGTGGACGCGGTGGCCAGTCCGAAGGCGCGAGCCGGCCGGGCCGCCGCTCTGCACCGGCGGGCCGCCGCGACGGCGACCGCCGCGGCCGGCATCCTCGATGAGATCCGACCCGCCCCGGCCGATCACCACCGACAGTACGAGCTGGCGGAGCGGCTGCGGACCGCGGCGGCGCTGGCCGCTCCCGGTTGGTCCGGCGCTCCCCTGGAGACGCTGGCGGTGGCGACTCCACCGGGCGACGGCCCGCCGCCATTCGTCCGGGTGGGCACGGCCGCCCCGTTGGACGACGCGCGGTTCCCCGCGCTGGTGCCCCTGCTCGGGAGCGGTCACCTGAGCATCGACGTCGACGCCACCGATCCCCGGGTGGCGGGGCTGCTCCGGTCCCTCCTGCTCCGGCTGCTCGCCGCCGCGCCCGCGGGTTCGCTCCTGGTCCGGGCGGTGGACCCCACCGCGGGGACCGGTTCGCCCCGCCACGTCCACCGCCGGCGGCGGCAGCAGGCCCGCGTCGGCCAGCGCGGCGAACCCGGCGAAGGTGCCGCCGATCGGCTCACCGGGGCCGCCCGAACCGGTCCCCGCGGTGGGGTCCACCGCCCGGACCAGGAGCGAACCCGCGGGCGCGGCGGCGAGCAGCCGGAGCAGGAGGGACCGGAGCAGCCCCGC
>JBARAE010000305.1:0-1925 GCA_049791715.1 Micromonospora sp. | reverse complement strand
ACCCCAGGTGGCGGCCGGCGGCTGTCCGCCCGGCGGGGCCCACGCGGGCGCGGGAGGCTGGTCGTCCTGCGTGGCCCAGGCGGGGGCCGGCTGGTCTGGCCGCCCGGCCGGCGGAGGTGGCGCCCAGCCGAGGTCGGGGGAGCCGGGATACCCGTTGTCCTGCTGGGCCGTGCGGTCGCCGTACGGCGTCGATCCGCCGGCGCCCGGCGGCACCTCGCCCGGCTCCTGGCCAGGGCGGTGGGGGGCCTCGGACGTCATGGGTGCGCCTCCTCCATCACATGTCGGCCGCCGATGCCGATCGGGGACCGTCGGCATGGTTGCCGCCGTCGCCGGCGGGTACCGGCCGTGCGGGCTCCCCGCACCGTATCCGGTGGCCGTCCGGAGGTGTCCGGGGAGCACCGGTCGTCACTCACCGTGGCCGGGTGCTGTCGATCGGCTTCTATCGGCGCGATCTGCCCCGGGGCGGGTGGGTGGCGACCGTGCCCCACCGTACCGGGCGGTGCGGCGAGGTGGAATCCCGGTGCCAATCGATGTGAAACGCCGAAGACCCGCCCGGTTGCCCCGGGCGGGTCTTCGAACTGGAGGAGGTGAGGAAAGTCGTGGGGCGTCAGCTCATGTGACGCTGGGCGATGGCGAGCAGCTCCTCGCGGACCGCCGGGGAGTTGGCGGAGCGCAGCGCCTGCTCGATGGCGCGCGCGCGGCGGTTGGCGTCGCGGCGGGTGCGGATTCGCTCGATCATGCTCATCTGGGTTTCTCCTGGCTATTCGGTTGTCAGCCCCTTGATGTCTCTATTCAACCGCAGGACGCCGCCAAATTCCATCGATTGTTAGGTGAGCTGAACCACGGACCTAAGGATCGTAGGTCAAGAGCCCCTTCGGACCGACGTTTTCTTCGGTCAACGGCAACGGCCGGTGTGCCGGGCGTTCACCCGTGGCACACCGGCCGTAGCTGGCGTCGTGGACGGTCAGGTCCAGGCGAGCAGCGCCGCCTCCGGATCGGCGAGGAAGTCCCCGAGGTCCCGCAGGAACTTCGAGCCCAGCTCACCGTCGATGATGCGGTGGTCGAAGGAGAGGCCGAGCGTGGTGACCAGGCGTGGCTTGACCTTGCCCTTGTGCACCCACGGCATCTCGCGTACCGCGCCGAACGCCAGGATCGCCGACTCGCCCGGAGGCAGGATCGGCGTCCCGGTGTCCACTCCGAACACGCCCACGTTGGTGATGGTCAGCGTGCCGCCCGACATGTCGGCCGGGGAGGTGCGGCCGGCCTTCGCCGTCTGCACCAGCTCCGTCATCGCGTCCGCCAGCTCGCGCAGCGAGAGCCGACCGGCGTCCTTGATGTTCGGCACGATGAGGCCACGCTCGGTGGCCGCCGCGATGCCCAGGTTGACGTAGTCCTTGACCACGATCTCGTCGCCGGCCCAGGTCGAGTTGACCATCGGGTGGCGCTTGACCGCCAGCAGCACCGCCTTGGCGACCAGCAGCAGCGGCGAGATCCGGACGTCGCGCCACTCCCGGCGCTCCCGGAGCCGGTCCAGGGCCTTCATCGCCCGGGTCACGTCGATGGTCAGGAACTCCGTCACGTGCGGTGCCGTGAACGCCGAGCGGGACATGTTCTCGGCGGTGAGCTTGCGTACCCCCTTGACCGGGATGCGCTGCTCGCGGTCCGCGCCGAAGCTCGCGGCCACCCGGGCCGCAGCCGACACCGTCAGCGGCTCGGCCGCCGCCGGGGTCGCACTCGCCGCCCGCTGTACGTCCTCCCGGGTGATCGAGCCCAACGGACCCGAGCCGGTCAGGGCGGTGAGGTCCACGCCGAGGTCCTTGGCGAGCTTGCGGACCGGCGGCTTGGCGAGCACCAGCCCGCCGCCGCGGCCGTTGGCCGCCGGCGCGGGCGACACCGGTGCCGCCGGAGCTGGGCTGACCGGAGCC